>JADGAZ010000021.1 GCA_015231755.1 Magnetococcales bacterium
TTCCTGGTCGTCCACGTAGAACGGCTTGGACAAGGCGTCCGCCAGCTTGCGCACCCCCACCCCCCATCCCGGCCCCGGTGGATCCAAAACTCAAAACCGCCGAGACGGTCCGGGTGCGGCTGGAAAAACTGGATGAACTGATCAAACTCATGGGGGAGTTGGTCTCCAGTCACGCCCGCATGCGCCAACGGCTGATGGAGATCACCTCCCTGGATCACCAGTTGGCTCCCATTCCGGATCTGCCTGTGGTCTCCCAGTTGCACCGTTTCGCCCAACGTCTGCGGGAGGATGTGCTGGACCAGGAAACCTTGATGGCCGAATTGCACGACAAAACCCTGCTGATGCGCATGTTGCCTTTGGCCATTGTCCTGGAACCCGCCGAACGGCTGGTACGGGAGTTGGCCCGTTCCGTGGGCAAGGTGGCGGTATGTCACATTCAGGGCACGGAGATCGAACTGGACCGCCGCATCATCGACAAACTGTCGGATCCCATCATCCACCTGATCCGCAACGCCATCGATCATGGTCTGGAAACCCCGGAAAAACGTCTGGCCGCCGGAAAACCGGCCCAGGGACACCTGACGCTTTCGGCCCGTCAGGACGGGGGCTGGGTGGTGATCGATGTGACCGATGACGGTGGCGGCATTCCCCTCGACGCGGTACGCGCCAAAGCCGTGCGCATGGGCCTGATGGTGGCGGACAAGGCGGAGTCGTTGACCGAACGAGAAACCCTGGATTTGATCTTTCTGCCGGGTTTTTCCACCAATACCCTGGTCACGGATCTGTCGGGCCGGGGGGTGGGCATGGATGTGGTCAAGCAAACCATTCTGGATGATCTGCGGGGTGCGGTCGAAGTCGCCACCCGGGCCGGGGTGGGCACCACCTTCTCCCTGCGTTTGCCCCTTTCGCTGGCGGTGATGCGGGTGTTATTGGTGGAGGTGGATGGACAGGTATTCGGTTTCACCGCCCAGTACGTCACCGAACTCAGACGGGTCTCATCCGCCCTGGTCTTGACCCTGGCCGAACGGGAGGTGATCATCCTCCACAACGAATTCGTGCCCCTCACCCCCTTGTCCGCCCTGCTGGACATTCCGGATCACCTGACCCTCCCGCGCCGGGATTCCCCCCGCAACGCCGCCGCGGGTATGCTGGTGGTGGTGCTCACGGCGCGACAGGAAAAAATGGCCGTGGTGGTGGATGCCCTGCTGGACGAACACGACATGGTGATCCATCCCTTGCCCCCGTTGCTGCGCAAATTGCCCATGGTTTCCGGATTGGTGGTCACGGGCAACAACGAACTGGTCAGCGTGCTGCACGCTCCGGCGTTGTTCGATCAGGCCCGACGCCTGCGGGGGGAACCGGACCGGGGAGAATTCGTCGAAGACTGGAGCCGTCACGACCGGGTGCTGGTGGTGGACGACTCCCTGAATACCCGGGAAATCGAAAAGGATGTACTGGAAGCCTGTGGTTTCCGCGTCACCTTGGCCGAAGACGGCCTCGATGGACTGAGACAGGCCTTGGAAGAGGAGTTCGACGCGGTGCTGACCGATGTGGAAATGCCCGGAATGGATGGATTCTCGTTGACCGAACGACTCAGACGCGAAGAACGCTATCGCAACAAACCGATTGTGATTCTCACCTCCCGGGAAAAAGAGGAGGACAAACGACGGGGCATGCAGGTCGGTGCGGACGCCTATATCGTCAAGGGGGATTTCAGTCAAGGCAACTTGGTGGATACACTGCGCTCCCTGTTGGGTTGGCGCGGTCGCTAGACAAGGAGAGTAATCAATGCGTATTTTGGTGGTGGACGATGATCCGGTGGCTGGAGAAATGACCCTGGCGGTGCTCGAATCCGAAGGGCATGCGGCGCAACTGGTGGAAAACGGCATGGAAGCCCTGGCCGCCCTGGATGCGGAACCGGATTTTGAAATGATCATCAGCGACATGAACATGCCCCTGGTTTCGGGGATCGACCTGTTCCGCGAGTTGCGGGAGCAGGGAAACCGGCTGCCTTTCATTTTGCTCACCGGCGATGAACCCGCCGGTCCATTGGCCAAAGAACCCCGTCTGGATGGGTGTCTGGTGAAAGATTTCACCCTGGAGGAGAGTTTGCCACAGATCATGAGTCAAGTCCTGGCCCGTTATCATCGCTCCTGAAACACCTTGGAGAGGCGCTTTACATTCATGAACACACCCAAACCGTCGGTTCAGGAAAAAATCGCCAGACTGCGGGCGACTTTCATCGGACAATTGCCGGAACGAATCGCCGTGGCCCGCAATCTTCTCGCCCGTCTCAAGGCCAAACCCACGGATCCGGCGGTGATCGAGGAGATACACCGGTTTTTCCATGGACTCAAGGGCACAGGCCGTTCCTTCGGATTGCATCAATTGGGGGTGGCCGCCTCCCAGGCCGAAAACTGGACCGCCAAACGCATCGAGTCCCAATCCGGGGCAATCGGCGCCGAATGGCTGGATCAACTGGAAAAATATCTCGACCTGATCGCCTCCATGGCCGAAAAACAGGAACCTTCCCAAACCGGCCCCCAGGAGGAGACCCGCAGCGTCCGGGAAGAGTCAAACCCGGCGGATGGCATGGATCGCCGGGGTCGGATGGTCTACATCTGCGACGACGACGTGTTGACCCTGGAACAGTTGGCCAGCCAGTTGCGTTGCTTCGGGTTCAAGACCATGACCTTCAACGATCCCCGCACCCTGCACGCCGCGGTGATGAACCGGCGTCCGGACGCGGTGATCATGGACATCATGTTTCCCCAGGGCCACGAAGCCGGCACCGACGCCATGGCCATCCTGAAAGGAGAAATCGAACCAAACCTGCCGGTGATTTTTCTGTCCGGTCGTTCCGATTTCAGCGCCCGTCTGGCGGCGGTGCGGGCCGGAGGGGAATCTTATTTTCACAAACCGGCGCGGGCCCTGGAACTGGTGGCCACCCTCGACGCCCTCACGGCCCAACAGCAATCCGACCCGTTCCGGATTTTAGTGGTGGACGACGAACCGGAAATCGCCCAATACCACGCCTTGATCCTGGAAGGGGCCGGCATGGTGACCCGGTGTCTGGCGGACCCCTCCCGCATTCTGGATGAGTTGCGGGATTTCCGTTCGGATCTGGTCTTGATGGACATGTACATGCCAACCTGCCACGGTCGGGATCTGGCCCGGGTGATCCGACAGATTCCCGATCATGTGGGACTGCCCATCGTGTTTCTTTCCGGGGAGACCGATCGGAAAAAACAGGATTCCGCCATGCGGATCGGCGCGGAAGGGTTCCTCACCAAACCGGTGGCCCCGGATGATCTGGTCAACGCCGTGGCGGTGCGGGCCGAACGCATGCGGGCGCTGCGCTCCCTCATGACCCGGGACAGCCTCACCGGACTGTTCAACCATACCACCACCTCCCAACTGCTGGAAAACGCCATCGCTTCGTTTCAACGGGGCGGGGCGACCTTGTGTTTCGCCATGATCGACATCGACCGCTTCAAATTGGTCAACGACACCCATGGTCATCCAGTGGGGGATCAGGTGATCCTGGCTTTGTCCCGGGTGCTGAATCAGCGCTTGCGCAACTCCGACGTGGTGGGTCGCTACGGCGGGGAGGAGTTCGCGGTGATCCTCCATGAAACCTCCCTGGATCGGGCCGCCCGACTGATCAACGAATTGCGTCTGGATTTCGGACGGGTGCAGTTTCACTCCGCCAAGGGCCATTTCTCCTGCACCTTCAGCGCCGGAATCGCCAGCGTCGCCCGGCACGCCACTCTGGAATCCCTGCGGGAAGCCGCCGACCGGGCGCTGTATCTGGCCAAAAACAACGGACGCAACCGGGTGGTGCTGGATTGACGATGAATAACGGATTGACCCTGGATCAAATCGTGGTACAACGGGGCGCGAAACGACCGGAGATCGTCGCCGTGGACGAACCGACGGTCAAGCTGGTGATCTTCGAACTGTCCGGCACCCCCTTCGCGTTTTACGGGGAGAGCATCCGGGAAATTCTGGCCCGGGCGCGGGTGTTTTTCGTGCCCGGCGCTCCAGCTTCGATGGAAGGGGTGGTCAACGTGCGCGGCGACATCGAAACCGTGATCCGGCCCCAAAGCCTGTTGCGTCTGCCGGAGTCGGATCCCGGTCCCGCTTCGGCGATTCTGCTCGCCAAAGGGGGTAGCGTCACCAGTGGCATCCGGGTGGACCGGGTACTGGATGTGCTGGATGTGCCCCGCGGCACGATTCTGCCGATTCCCGCCACCCTGCCGGTCCACTGGAACACCCTGGCATTGGGGGTGGTGACCATCGGCGGACAGGCGGTGACGCTGCTGGATGTCAATACCCTGCTCGGCGATTACGCCCGGGGTTTGGGATGATGAACGGCCCGGCGATCCCCCCGACTCCAGAGGTCACCCGCTTGAATGTCGTGCTGTTTTCCCTGGGAGAGTGGCGCGTGGGCCTGGAGGCCAAGCGGGTGCGGGGCTGTCGTTTGGCCCCAGCCGCAGAGGAAGAGACGGAACAACCCTGCCTGGATCTGGAAAAACGACTGGGCCTCTCCGCGGACCCTTCCACCAAACAGCGGATGATCCTGGAAATCGCCCACCCGGATCACCCCCTGACGTGGCGGGTCACCGGACCCGTGGTGTTGCACGCCCTGCCGATTGCGACCATCCATCCCCTGCCCCGACTGCTGGCCGCCCGCACACGCCTTCCCGGTCTGCGCGCCCTGGCTTTGACGGATCACACCCCTGGCCAGGGAGATGGGCTGATTCTGTTGCTGGATGTGGATCAGATCCACGACAACCGGTCTGGTCTTGAAACCATAAAACCGACTGGCGAACACGCTCCACCCGGCTGAACTCACTCGGTCTGGCGACCGTAGTGGTCCTCGAAGCGCACGATATCATCCTCCCCGAGATAACTTCCGGATTGGACTTCGATGATCTCCAAGGGAATGGTGCCGGGATTGACCAGACGGTGGGTTTCGCCCAACGGGATGTAGGTGGATTGGTTTTCGGTCAACAAGATGACCTGATCCCCACAGGTGATTTCGGCGGTACCGGTCACCACGATCCAATGTTCGGCCCGGTGATGATGCTTTTGCAGACTCAAGCTCGCCTTGGGCTTGACCTGAATGCGCTTGACCTTGAAACGTCCCCCCTCGTCGATGCTGTCGTACCAGCCCCAGGGCCGATGCACCTTGCGATGCAGGGTATGCTCGTCCCGCTTGTCCCGGTTCAACGCCTGGACGATCTGCTTGACCTCCTGGCTGCGGGTTTTGTCGGCGACCAGTACCGCGTCCGGGGTTTCGATCACCACCAGATTGCGCACCCCCACCAACGTGACCAGACGACTGGTGGCCTGTACCAGGGTATCGTGACTGTCGGTGGTCAACACATCCCCCATCAGGGTATTGCCCTGGTCATCCTTGGGCAGCACGCTCCAAACCGCGTCCCAGGCTCCCAGATCGTTCCAGCCGGCGTTCAAGGGGACCATCCGAATCGCAAAAGAGCTGCCGGGACACCGTTCCATCACGGCGTAATCCACGGATTCATTGGGAATGGCCGTGAATTCCGCCTTGCCGGGACGAATGAAGTGGCTGTCGCGGGAACGCATATCCCAGGCAATCCGACTGGCGACGGCGATATCCGGACGAAAATGGTCAAGCGCCCCCATCCACACCGAAGCCTTGAGCACGAACATGCCCGCGTTCCAGAAATATCCCCCCGTGTCCAGATAGGCTTGCGCGGTGGCGGCATCGGGCTTTTCGACAAAACGGGCCACCGGAAATCCCTGCTCCGGGGTGGCGCCAGTCGGATCCAGGGTGGTTTGAATGTACCCGTATCCGGTTTCCGGCCTGTCCGGGGTGATCCCCAGAATGACGATGCTTCCGCGCCCGGCCTCCCGGATCGCCTGTCGCAGGGTACGGGTGAAAGCCGCCGCATCGGTGATGGTCTGGTCCGCCGGGGTCACCACCAGCACCGGATCGTTGCCCCCCTCCAGCGCCGCCAGCGCCGCCAAGGTGAGCGCCGGCGCGGTGTTGCGACCCACGGGTTCCAGCAGCAGGTTGGCGGACTCCACCCCGATCTCCCGCAACTGCTCCTGTACCAAAAAACGATGCTCGTCATTGCTGACGATCAGCGGATCCGCCAGAACGAAATCCGGAGCCTCCAGTCCGGTCAGTCGCTTGGCGGCCTGCTGAAACAGGCTTTCATTGCCCACCAAGCAAAGAAACTGCTTGGGAAAACCCACCCGTGACAGCGGCCACAGCCGGGTACCCGAACCTCCGCAGAGGATGACGGGTTGAACATCGCAGATGGTGGTGTGGGTCATGCCCTTTTCCCTTCAGGTGCCAAAAGGATGCGCCACGGTTCGGAATCAATCATCGCGGGTAACACGCAGAATCTCTTCCAGGGTGGTGCGACCGGTGTGCAACAGACGCAGGCCATCGTCTCGCAGGCTGGACGAAAAGGTGCGGGCGTGGGCGGTGAGTTCCCGTTCTCCCGCACTGTCGTGAATCAGCCCTTTCAAGGTGTCGTCGATGGGAACCAGTTCGTAGATCCCCCCCCGTCCGGCAAACCCGCTGCCCAGACAGGCGTCACACCCCTTGGGCCGGTACAGCCTTTCGGGACAGGCGGACCAAGGCCCCCCCGCGATGGCCAGATCGTCCCACTCCTGATGCGAGACCGACCGGGGCTGTTTGCAGTGTTCGCACAACAGCCGCACCAGACGCTGGGCCAAAACCGCCGCCAGACTGGAGGAGAGCAGATAAGGCTCCACCCCCATATCCTTCAATCGGGCCATGGCCCCGATGGCGCTGTTGGTGTGCAACGTGGACAGCACCATGTGACCCGTCAGACTCGCCTGAACCGCGATGCGAGCGGTCTCCACATCCCGGATCTCCCCCACCATCACGATATCCGGATCCTGACGCAAAATGGCCCGCAAACCACGGGCAAAGGTCAAATCCACTTTGGTGTTGACGTGGGTCTGACCGATCCCCTCCAGATCGTATTCGATGGGATCTTCCACGGTCATGATGTTGCGGCTGGTTTCGTTCAGACGCCGCAGCACCGCGTAAAGCGTGGTGGTCTTGCCCGAACCCGTAGGCCCGGTCACCAGAATGATGCCGTTGGGTCGATGGATCAAGCGATCCAGCGTATCCCGCATGGCCGGGACCATGCCCAGATCCTCCAGGCTCAAGCGTCCGGCCTGTTTGTCCAGCAGACGCATCACCACCCGCTCCCCGTGACCCGTGGGCAGGGTGGATACCCGCACATCCACCGGTCGCCCGGCGATGCGCAACGAAATCCGTCCATCCTGGGGCAGACGCTTTTCGGCAATATCCAATCGGGCCATCACCTTGACCCGGGAGGCAATCAACGGAGCCAGGGCGCGCCGGGGCTCCAGCACCTTGCGCAACACCCCGTCCACCCGGAATCGCACCGAAAGACGATCCTCATACGGCTCCAGATGAATATCCGAAGCCCCCTTCTTGACCGCTTCGGTCACCAGGGCATTGATCAAACGGATGATGGGAGCGTCGTCGGCGCTTTCGGCCAGATCCCGGGGTTCACCGATCTGTTCGGCGGCCTGTTCCAGGTCGAGAGTGTCGTCCAGGGACTCCATCTCCTCCATGGCCTGGGAGGAACCGGCCTCGAAGGTGCGACGCAACATGGCCTCGAAATCCGCCGGGGCCAGTTCGGTCAGACGCAACTCCCGCCGGAAACGACGACGCAGTTCCAACAATACCGACAGCCGCAAATCCGGACGATGATGCACCCGCAATCCCCCCCCCTCCTCCACGCCGGACACCAGGGCGCCATGACGTTTGGCAAAGGAGTAGGACAACGCCGGGAGCTTGCCCCCGGAAGCGGCAGGGTCAGTTGACATGATCCCAGGTCGCGTGTTCCAGGTCAAAGCGCGCCGAAATGCGAGGGGTGAGACCGTTCAATTGCCGCAAGGCGCCGGGTTTGTTCTCCAGGAGCGGATCCTCCGCCGGGAATGGCGACTGCCGCGCCGCAGGGGGCCGGACCGGTTTGACCGGAGTCGTCTTGACGGGCTTGCGGGGCTTGGTGGCGTTCTCCTCTTTGAGGGGAGTCGGGGCGTCCAGAGTTTTCCCCCGCACCTCCGAAGGCCGGGCGATGGCCTTGCCGGTTTCGGTTTCGTCGCTGGCAGGGCGGGAGGGGGAGCCTTGAACATTCCGATCCAGTTTCAAACTCCCCATATCCGGCAGCATCGGGGTTTCCCCCTCCAGGGTGACCAGACCCCGTCCCCGGGGGGCGGTTCGTTGCTGCTCCCGCATGGCCCGGTATTTCTCGTGGGTGAGTTGAATTCCGTCATCCCGGGTGCGCAGAATCGTCGGACGCAAGAACACCATCAGATTGCGTTTTTCGTCCGAGGCGCCTTCGGCCTGGAACAATGCCCCCAGCACCGGAATATCCCCCAGCACCGGCACCCGTTCGTTTTTCATCTGCCGCCCGGAGCGGATCAATCCACCCAGCACCAGGATTTGTTGATCATCCACCAGCACTGAGGTCTTGATGGTACGATTGTCCGTATCCCGGTTGCCAAAGGCGTCCGTGCTGGTGGTGACCTCCGAGACATCCTGATGAATGTCCATGCGCACCACATCCCCTTCGCTGATCTGGGGCTTGACCTTGAGGGTCAGGCCGACGTTCTCCCGCGCGGTGGTGGTGAAGGGATTGCCCCCCTGAATGGTATTGGTCTGGCCCGTGGTCACGGAAATCTTGGTGCCGACCATGATTTCCGCCTCTTCGTTGTCCAGGGTGACCACCGTGGGGGTGGAAAGCACGTTGTTGGAAACATCGCTGTTCAAGGCGCGCAGCAGACCGGCGAAATTGTCGCCATTGGTGCCACCCACCAGCATTCCGGACACCCCGGCCAGACCGGTGGCCGCCGTTTCGGTGAACCCGCCGGCCAACACCCCCCCGAGTTGGATCAAACTGGGATTGGCACTGGAGAAACTGGTGCCGCCGATCACCCCCTTGTTGTCCCCCTTGCCCCCCAGAATGCCCCACTGCACCCCGAGTTCCGCCGCCTTCTTGACCGACACCTCGACGATGATGGCCTCCACCTGCACCTGGGCCTGACGCACATCCAGACGACGGATCACATCCTGCATGGATTTGAGCAGATTGGCCGGGGCGGTGATCACCAGGGCGTTGGTGCCGTCGAAGGCCTGCACATTGACAATGCCGGCGGCGGCTTCGGGTTTTTTGTCTTTCTGGGTGTTTTTGATGTAATCCTGACCCATGGACATCAACACCTCGACCATTTTCTTGGCGTTGGCGTGACGCAGGTTGATCACCCGGGTGTTGCCCGTGACCTCCACCGGGGTATCCAGATGGGTGATGATGGCCCGCAGTCGCAAACGGGTCGCCTTGTCGCCGCCGAGCAGAATGCTGTTGGTGCGATCATCGGCCACAGCCGGTTGACGGGCGGCCTGACCCGCGGGAGCGGCGGGAGCGCCATTGCCCTGCTCCAGGGTATTGAGCACCCGGGCCACCTCCGAAGCCGAGGCGTTTTCCAGCACAATCGTCTCCACCTCCCCATCGTCCGGCAGATCCACCCGCTGAACGATCTGGGCCAGCCGATCGGTCACGTCGGCGTGATCGGAGACGATCAGCATGTTGCCGTCGTCGTGGGAGGCCATGTGGGCTTTGGGACTGGCCATGGGACGCAACGCCGCCAAAAGCTTGGCGGCGTTGACGTGTTTGAGCTTGAAAACCCGGGTGACCACCTCGCTGCCATCGCTGCCTTCTTCGTTGCGCGAAGAGCCGCTGTATTTCATTTCCGTGTCGGGAATGATCTTGATGGCGCCATTGTCCGTGGGGACCGCGATGTAGCCATGAACCTCCAGAATGGAGAGGAACATCCGGTACAGATCTTTTTCGGTCATGGGTTTGGAGGAGATGACCGTGACCTTGCCCTTGATCTGGGGATCCAGAATGAAGTTGCGACCCGTGGCCTGGGCCACGGTTTCCACCAGAGTGGTCAGATCCGCGCCCTTGAGATTGAGGGTCAACTCCCCGGCCCACAGGGGAGAGGCCACCCACAAGGCGATCCCAACCAGAACCAACCGTGAAACCTGTAATAACATCGTACCGATGGTATCCCTCAAAGCCTGCTCTCTCGTGTGGTCAATTGGCCCCGAAGAGGTGCTGGACCGACATCGACTTGCCCCCGCGCAAAAAGGTCAAACGCAGGGACTGACTTTTCCCCAGGGTGCCTAAAGCCTCCATGCCCTTCATGGGGGAGGTCAACGACACGCCATTGGCAACCGTGATCACATCACCGGGAGCCAGACCCAGTTTTTCCAACAATCCTTCTTCGCTGCCCGGTTGCACGGCATAACCGCCGAACACTCCATCCCGGTTCACCGGTGTTACCGCAATCTTGCCCAGCACCGCATCCGGCTGGGTCTGAAACTGATCCCGCAACTGACGCAAGATTCTGACCGCTTCGCTCACCGGCGCCTCTTTGGCTCCTTCCGCCGGTTTCGCTTCCAACGAGACCACACTCCTGGGCAGACGGAGGGTCTCGAAACGACCGCTTTTTTCCAGGATGATCCGATCCGGCCGCACCGACACAATACGCGCATCCCCCGGCAATTTGTCTCCGGTGGCAAACATTTTCTCGCCCTCGGTTCCGCCCCGCACCACGGCCCAGGATCGTCCGTCTCCGCTGGTGGAAAGCACTCCGGTCAAGGCCAGTTGCAACTGGGTATCCGGGGCATCCTCCGGCACCGGCTCACGGGGGGGTGAGGCTTTCTGTTCAACCACCGCAGACTGGCCAAATGGGCGCCAATCGTTCCACACCGGTTGGGAAACGGCAGGCGTCGGGGAGGGTCCGGATCTGTCGTTTTGGGTGGAGACCGATGCGACAGACGCAACCGTTTCCCGTTCGGCTTGAACGATGCGCCATGCATCATAAGCGATGGCGAGCAACAAGAGAAGATTCAACGTCATCGCGATCCAGATTCCCGGTTTGGATTCCGGAGTGGATCGGGGTTGGGACAAGGGTATGGACGTATGGATCCCGGACGGATCCGATTTTTCCGAGGCTTTTTTTAGCGCCCGCAATACGACGCTCACTGAAACGATTCTCCCATCCAAAAGAAACGCAAAACCCCCGTGCCGCACAAGGCGACACGGGGGGAGGAAACGCACATCCGTTCTGTCACGGATTCCAGGGAAGTTCCCAACCCTGGGGAACCTCGCCTTTTTGAGGCAACATGCGGAAAAACCGGATGCCGAACACATAGATCAATCCGGAGATTCCCACACCACCCAGTCCCAGCAGCAGTTCGGAAAGCGTGGGCATGTAACTGCCGGCCACACCATCCTGGAACGCACTGGTGATGGTATAACCGGGGAACAGATCGAAAGGATAGGATTGTCCGGCCAGCAGGGTATGGGCCACGAAACAAAACGCCCCCACCACCACATATCCGGAAGCCATCATCACACCACTCACGGTGTTGCCGATGTTGCGGTTGAACAGCAAACCAAAAGGAATCAGCACACCCGCGCCCCACACACCCAACCAGTACAGCCAAGCCCAGGGACCGGTGAGGATCCAGGTTTCGACCGCGTAGGAGGCGGGATCATAAAAACGGGTGAACTTCTCCACCACCAGCAGATAGGCGACCAGCACCAGGAAGAAAATCATGGCGTTGCGCATGCCGAAGACCAGACGGTCATCCAGTTCCCGCCGGGTCATGCGGTAGGTATAAACCAGCAACAAAATCCCCAAAGCCGTACCCGAGGTCAAGGAGACGGCCACGAAGGTGGGAGCGGTGATGGCGGAACCGAACACCTCCCGACCCTGGATCACCCCAAAGATCGAACCGGTGCCGGTGGTCAGGACCAGACGCCAGCCAAAGGCCGCCGTGCCGACGAATTTCTTGTACTGTTTGTACTCGAACATGGTCCAAAGATACAACAGACACAAGGCCATGAACCCGGTATACAAGAACACGTTCCAGGTAAACATGGAGCGGAAGTTCATGTAGACCATGGGCAGCAGCATCGCGTCCGGCCTGCCCAAATCGAGCATCAGCACCGCCAATCCCCCGATCAGCAGGGCGATGGACAGAAACGCCGAAAAACGCCCGAACGGCTCGAACTGCTTGACCGCGAACACCGTGGACATGGAACCCATATTCAAGGCTCCAGAGGCCATGACCAGCAGGGAGATGGCGAAGACGTGGGGCAAGCCCCAGACGATCTGGTTGTTCATGCCGGTCACGGCGTGACCGTAGTGTTCGACATACAGAAAAGACCCGGCTCCCATCAGCACCAGCCCGCCCAACCCGGCGACCAGTTTCCAATATCCGGGTGAACGGCCTTCGATGGCGGAAAATTCACTCAGCATGGTGGCCTCCTAGATTCCCTTGTAGTGGACATGGGGTTTGAGACCCAGATCGGCGCGGATGGTCTGGGTCTTCTCCTTGAGGAGACGTTGCGCGATCTCGGAGTTGGGATCGTTCAGATCTCCGAAGATCATGGCACCTTTATCCGCCTTGGCGCAGGCCTCCACACAGGCCGGCAATTTCCCTTCATCCAGACGATGGGCGCAGAAGGTGCATTTTTCCACCACCCCCGCCGCACGGATCGGTACGCTGGGATTGGCGTCCTTGGGGGGTTTGGTTTTGTAGAAGACCAGCGAGCGCGCCTTGTAGGGACAGGCGATGATGCAGTAACGACATCCGATGCAGCGATGTTTGTCGATCTGCACGATGCCGTCTTGACGGATGAACGAAGCCGCCGTGGGGCAGACATGCACACAGGGGGGATTTTCGCAGTGGTTGCACAAGACCGGCAACGAAATCGGTGGCTGACGGAGATTCTGGTCCCGCAGTTCCACTTTGCGGATCCAGTGGATGTCCCGGTCCGGATCGCCGAACATGGGCACATTGTTTTCCGTCCGACAGGCGCTCACACAGGCGGTGCAATCGGCGGAACACCGGGTGGTGTCGATGAGCATGGCCCACCGTTTGCCCTTGCGTGACGAGGCGGATTCCGGGGAGGTGTTGCCCGTGGAGGTGGCCGGGGCGGCGATCAAATGGAGGCCCGGTGCCAGTGCCACCCCAGCGGCGATGGCCCCTCCCAGGCCCAAAACCGTTCTTCTATCCATGGTCATGGCTGAAGTTCCCGAAAGGGGTCATTTGGGATATTGATGGCATTCAAAACAGTTCGGGGCCACGGCCACATAAGCATGGCAACGGTCGCAAAACCGCTCCCGGCTCGGGTGACAGGTGGCGCAGGCGAGAAAGGATTCCGACTTGACGGCAATTCCTTCGCGCACGGTCTCATCCCGTTTGTGTTTCAAAAAGTCCATATGATTGCGCCGCATCCATTCGGCATCGCGAACGCATGGCCCGCTTACGGCTTTTTCCGGCTGGGGTGGTTCGGCCAGCAGGGAAAAAGGGGCCGCGATCCACGCCGCGAACAATACCAGGATCAGGAAGGACGCTCGCGACAATCGTCCTGCCAAGGATGTGGGAGACTTCACGGACGCTCCTCCTCCTTCGGGTTCACATGCCCGCCGCTTCGGATGGTCATCGGAAGACGGCGGGACATTGGAATGATTCGTCACAGCCAGGAGTGGGTGGTATTGTGTTCCACCAGATCCACAAAGCCACTGTAATCGGTGATCTTGACACCCGGCACCAGATCGGTCAATGCCCGAGCCTTCAGATCGGCGCTCAGGGCGAACACTTCACATTTCTGCAAGGCCTCTTCCAGCAGGTTCTTTTTCACATTGCCCGCCTGAGCCGCCAGCACGCCATCTTCGATCAGAAGAATGACATCGCCCGAACGGGCAAAACGGACACAGCTTTCCAGAGTGGTATTCTGGAAGGGGGATTTGTTCACGGTGTGCAGCATGACCAAGGTCTCCTCGATTCCGTCAAAGCTCTAGAAAGCCAGAATATTGTGCTGTTCGGCCATCATGGCCGCGATTTCGGCGCTCTCCAACACCTGGGGCTTGATGGGCTCCTCGGTGTCTTCGTCCTCGCCGATCACCAGCAGATCGTCTTCGGTCATGCCCCGGTCTTCCATGGACTGACGATCGACATAAACCTGGGTGATTTCGTAATCCACCAGCGCTCCATAGGTGGCCGCGAACCCTTTGATGCCCAGATCCTTGGTATCCTGCCCCTTCTTGACCGCGAACACGCCATCATCCATGAAAACCACGGAGATGTCGGCGTCGTAAGCCGCCATGATCAATTTGACCTCCAACCCCTCATAGACGTAAATCGTGCCATGAGGCGGTTTGCGGACCGTAAACATGATTTTCTTGATATCTTCCGCCATTTGCCGCACTCCTTGTCAGTCGCCGAAAACCACGAGCCGGTCGGCTTCGATGGCCATCATGGTCAATTGTCCCAGTCCGGAAATCCGTACATTGGGTACCAGCACATCATCCACGATACCGCGACGTTTGGCCGCAGCGATACAGACCACGATGTCGATCCCCGAGGCTCCGAGCGCCGACCAGCGGTTGGAAATGTGGCGGTCGTCCTGTGGCGGCTCCATCAGTTTGGTGACGTTGTAAACCCCGTCATGATAGAAAAAAATCCCCTTGATTTCATGCCCTTTCTGGATGGCCGCCTGAATGAAGTTGTAGGCGGTGTCCGAGGCTGCATGATTATAGGGTCCTTCGTAGATACATACCGCAAGTTTCATGGTTCCGGTCTCTCTGTCGTATGTTGCCACGTGGTTCTGGGTGCCCTGCTTGGTGGTTCTCGAACTCAAGCACATATTAGTATATCACGATTCCATGATATTGGAACCGATTATTTTACCTTTTTTGCACGCCAAAAATCGGCGAGAAATTCCGCCCATCCCGGCGCGCCCTGGGCATGCACATGGGCGTAACAGGCCAGGATGTTGCGGTAGACCATCCCGTCTCCCGCGCCGTCCACCCCGAATCCCCGCACCACCCGGAACGCCATCTCCACCCCCTCCCCGATCCGCGTCACCCGGGAGTGGTGGAATTCATGACAGGCCACCGATACCCCCGATCCGGGCCACGGCAGACGATCCCCCCCCTCGATGCGCATGTAGCCATATCCCACCGGTTTCTTTTCCACGTTCACCTCGATGGGCAAGGCGCCGATCATGGCCACGCTTCGTTCTCCCCAGGTGATCCGTTCCGCCAGCATCATCAACCCGCCGCATTCGGCGAAGATCGGCATGCCCGCGTCGGCCAGACCACGAATCCGGGCCAGCAGGGTTTGATTGGCGGACAGGCTCTCCATGAACACCTCCGGGAAACCTCCCCCCAGATAGAGTCCTTCCACGCCTTCGGGAAGCGCCCTGGCGGTCAGCATGGAAAACGGCACCAGTTCCACTCCGGCGTTTCTCAGGGCGTCCAGATTTTCCGGATAATAAAAATGGGTCGCCTCGTCCAGGGCCATGCCCACCCGCACCGTGGGCACAACCGGTCCCGGAGAGCGCAGGGAAACCACTGGCGGAATCTGTGGCAGCGTCGGCGCCGAACGGGCCAAAGCCAGCAGTCGATCCAAATCCACATGCGCGGCGATCATCTCCTGGATCACCCGCAACCGCTCCAAGGGAGCCGCTCCCTCGGCCACGGGTTGCAGACCCAGATGGCGTTCGTCGATCTCCATGGCGCGGGTTCTCGGAATCACTCCCAAAACCGGTATCATCGGACAGTAGCGTTCCAGGGCGGCGCGCAAGCGTTGTTCATGGCGCGAAGAGGCCACGTTGTTCAGCACCACCCCCCGGATCCACTCCCCGCCGGGAAAATCCAGATGTCCTTTCACCAAAGGAGCGATCCCCCGGAAAGCCCCCTTGCAATCCACCACCAGCACCACCGGCGTGCGCAACAGTTCCGCCAGTGCCGCGCCGCAATCCCCTCCTTCCAGATCCTGACCATCGTAATAGCCGAGATTGCCCTCGATGATGGCCACGTCCCCCCCGGAGGCGTAACGCCGGAAGTTTTCCAGCACCACCGCCTGCCCCATCATGAAAAAATCCAGATTGTGACAGGTGTGACCAGAGGCGCGGGTCAACCAGGCCGGATCGATAAAATCCGGTCCCTTCTTGAAAGGACGCACCTGAAGCCCCTGATCCTTCCACGCGGCGGCCAATCCAAGGGCGAAGGTGGTCTTACCCGAACTCTTGCGAGTCGCGGAGATGAGAATGCGCGCAATCATGTCGTTACACCACCATTTCTGCCAACAGCCGGAAGAAGGTGTTCATGCGACTCCTTGTTTATTTTCAAGTCTGCGGAATGATACCCGAATGGACAAAAATTCACTGGAATGGCAGGATCCATCAACCCTATCATGGAGGAATGGGGGAAGAACCGCCCTGAAACCCAACAACCCCTTTCCTTCACGACCCATTTTAATGTTGCCAAAGGATATCCCCTCTTGACTGCATCATCCATTGGCGTGGTACTGACCCAACTGGGAACCCCCGACTCTCCGGAACCGGTAGCGGTACGACGTTTTCTCAAAGAGTTTCTGGCCGACGAGCGGGTGGTGGACCTGCCGCGCTGGTTCTGGCTGCCTTTGCTGCATGGGGTGATCCTGCCGAAGCGCTCGCCGCAATCCGCCGCGTTGTATCGAAAGATCTGGCGCGACGATGGCGTTTCGCCCCTGTTGCATTACTCCCGCTCCGTGACCCGGAGAATCAGAACCCGACTGGGTGACGACATCCGGGTGGAACTGGCCATGCGCTACGGTCAACCCAGCCTGGGCCAAGTTCTTCATACCATGGTCCAGGACGGAATCCAACGGATCCTGATCGTGCCGCTTTTCCCCCAATACTCCTCGGCGGCCACGGCCACCATCACCGATGCGGTATGCGAAGTCTTCGCGAAACAACGCTTTCAACCGGCACTGCGGTTCGCGCCTCCCTTTTTCGCCGATTCCGCCTACATTCAGGCCCTGGCCGACTCGATCCGGGCACGACTGGATCCGGCCACCCCTTTGGATTGGATTTTCTCGTTTCACGGACTGCCGCAACGCTTCGTGGACCAGGGCGATCCCTACGCCACGCAATGCGCCGAAACCGCGCGTCTGCTGGCCAAGGAATTGCATCTCCCGGAGGATCGATGGCAGATGGGATACCAATCCCGTTTCGGTCGCGAGCCATGGCTGCTGCCCGATACGGCGCAACTGCTCGTGAAACTCCCCCAGGAGGGCAAACGTCATCTGGCCGTGGTGTGTCCCGGTTTTGTCGCCGATTGCCTGGAAACCCTGGAAGAGATCGCGGTGCAGGGTCGGGAAAACTTCCTGAAGGCCGGCGGGGAAAGGTTCACCTATCTGCCCTGCCTGAACGATTCCCCCGTCTGGATAGATGGGCTGGGGGAACTGGTGAAGCGGGAGCTGTCGGGTTGGTTGCAGAAAAGCTGAAAAAAATCCATTTCAAGAAACCTTGTCACACGGTATGATAACGTTACGCGCAACCTCGGATTCCGGGCCTGGGTCCGGATTTCACCAATCAGGAACCGATCATGAATAAGATACCCAAATTGCAGTCCCTGGATGAAGCCCAACTGCTCGTGGAAGAGCTGTACGAAAAGGTCCAGGATGCCACGGAAGAATTGAGACGGGCGGATGGGTTCAGCCGCAACAATGCCCAGGTGATCGAAAAACTGGCCATCTCCGCCCAGGAGATCGGACAGGCGGTCAAGATGATCAAAAACATCGCCGGTCAAACCAACATGCTGGCCTTGAACGCCGCCATCGAAGCCGCCGGCGCCGGCGAAGCGGGCAAGGGATTCGCGGTGGTGGCCAACGAAGTCAAGGATCTGGCGCGTCAGACCGCCGAGGCCACCAATCTGATCTCCAAAAAAATGGCCGACATCCTGAAAAATACCGCCGGCGCTTCGGACACGGCCCGGGAAATCACCGAAAGCATCGAAAAAATCCGTCGGGCCAACGACGAAATCATTCAGGTGACCCACGATTCCAGCGGCATGGGATAAAAACCAACGCGATTGCCGCAACAAGCGGGACATGGGAGATCCACCATGGCTTTGCAACAGGCAGAAATCGAACAGATCATCACGCAACTGAAGCCCCAGATCACCCTCTGGTTGGCGGAGCGTGGCCCGGATCAGGCGTCGTACCTGTTTGAACGGGAGTTGCTCGAACGGATCGTGCGGGTCGAAGAGGCGCTCAAACATCAACGGGAATTGATGCAGCACAGCTTTGATCTGGCCAAAAACCAGTTTGATTTGATCCAGAAACAGATTCAACAGATTTCCGAGTACAACCGCTCTCAAGCCGAATTGATCGCCAAGCATATCGAGCAGGTGGACAAGCGTTTCGAGCAGATGGACAAACGCTTCGACCTGATTGACAAACGATTTGAACTGATCGAGAAACGTTTCGAGCAGGTGGAGAAACGTTTCGAGCAGGTGGACAAACGCTTCGAGCAGATGGACAAGCGCTTCGAGCAGGTGGATCGACGGCTGGAGATGCTCACCCAGCGCATCGATCGCTTCATGATGTGGTCATTCGGTTTCACCATCACCGTGGCGGGGATGGTGATCACCGTGTTGAAGGTTTGGCACTGACCCGAACAAAAGGCCAAGGTCAATCCGCGTGCCGCTGTTCCGATCCCGCCAGCCAGCCTTCTCCATAGGTCGTCCGGATATACTCCTCCGTGGGCCGCAACCCCATGCCGAAAAGAATCCGATCCCGTTCGGCCAGGGGACGCAGATCCTTGTCCTCCGAAACCCGACGCCACACTTTCGGCAACCGTGCGTCGGGAAAATTCCACTGCATCAACCAGGAAACCACACTCCGGTTGAAGCTGTCACAGATCAGATCCGCGTCCGCCTTCACCACCTCGTTGCGTACATGCTTGTGGACATCGGCCTTGTATTGTCCGCCTCCGGCATCGGTGGTCATGGTTTGGGATAATGTCACCTTGGCGATGGCGGCGTTCATGCGGTCGAGAAAACTTTCGTAGCTCACCTGCCCTCCCCGGGAAGACTCGATCAGTTCCACCTTCATGCCTTCGGGCACGATAATCCCGGAATCGGTCTGAATCGCCCGCAAGGCCGACAGCAAACGCCTTTTTTCCTCTTCGGTGGCGTTGGGGGGATAACTGCCCATGGCGGTGGGCATGCCGAACTTGTCCATGAAGATCAACCAGAGCTTTAGACCGTTGCGCTTGAAAAAGACCGGCCAATACAGCCAATGGGCCAAACCCAGCCCGTAAGGTTCATCGTCGTTGTCAGCACCGGCGTGGAAATGCCAAAATTTGCGGGCCGGAACCGGTTCGCCATTGGGATTTTCACTGGTCACCAGCAAAGGGCGGCCCGACAGATCAAAGGTGAAGCGACGCTGTTTGCGTACCTTGATCGCCTCCAGGGTAACAAGGGAGCCATCCCGTCCCCACAGACACTCCGCCACCGCGTAACCATAAAAGACACCATGCAGCATCTTGTCAGTCACCCCATCCCAGCCGATGTGGTGCAACGCCTCCAACAGAAAATCCGCCGCCATGCGACTGGCCCGGTCCGGCCCACCGGCCCGCACCCCCCACTCCGCCGAGGTGACCGCCATGCGGCGCTGCTGGAAGGTGGAAGCCACCTGATCGTCCCGCAACACCTCTTCATAGATGGCGTAATCCCCGCCCCGGTCCCGCAATACCGCATCCTGGGGCAGCAGGGTATTCATCATGCCGCCGAAATTGCGGGTGAGGTCGCGCCCGTCTCCGGAGACGGCCACCTCGCGAAAATGGGGATTGACCGGCTTGCAATGCGCCTTGACCTTGGCCATGGGACAAAAAACCTCCTCGGATTGATTGAGAGCCAACAAGAATGGGGACAACCTGAAACGACACGGTAGTCCGATCCGGGTTCAATCAACAGATGAAGTCCTGCCGCGATGCTCTTCAAGGTGGATAGGGTTGGCCGGTGCGCAGCACACCCAGAAAAATCTCGCCATAACGTTCCAGTTTGCGGGATCCCACGCCGGGAATCCGTTCCATTTCGGTCAAGGTTGCGGGTCTGGAATCGATCATCCCCTGCAAGGTGGCATCCTGGAAAATAATGAAGGGCGCCACCTGCTGCTCTTTGGCCAGATGGCTCCGGGTGGCCTTGAGGGCGCGCATCAACGGTTCATCCGCCGCGGAGGTCTCGAATCCCCGTTCCCGGCGCGCCCGACGTTCCCGACCCGGCTTGGGTTCATCCGGATCCAGACGCAGCAACACGCTCCGCTCCCCCCGCAATACCGGACGACACGCTTCCGCCAGGCCCAGTCCGCCAAATCCGGTCACATCCACCGTCACCAACCCCCTGGCCACCAGTTGACGAAACACCGAACGCCACGAAGCGGCACTCCGGTCCGCCCCCATGCCGAAAACCTGCAACGTGTGATGCTGAAACGATAAAACCCGTTCGGTCTTTTGTCCCCGCAGCACATCCACCAGATAATGCACGCCAAAGCGCTGACCCGTCCGATAAATGCAGGACAAGGCCATGCGGGCCTGTTCGGTGCCATCCCAGGTGGGGATCGGTTCCAGACAGGTGTCGCAATTGCCGCAGGGAGCCTCCATGGTTTCGCCAAGATGCCGCAGCAGAATGCCCCGGCGACAATCCACGCTTTCGCACAAACCGAGCAGGGCTTCCAGTTTGTGATGCTCGATCCGACGGAACTCCTCTTCGGCTTGCGAATTCTCGATGAAGCGCCGCAACAAGACCACATCATCCATGCCATAGGTCATGAAGGCATCCGCCGGCAATCCATCCCGTCCGGCGCGCCCGGTCTCTTGATAATAGGATTCAACGCTTTTGGGCAAATCCAAATGGGCCACGAAACGCACATCGGGTTTGTCGATCCCCATGCCGAAGGCGATGGTGGCCACCATCACGATGCCTTCTTCGTTCAAGAAACGGTCCTGATGTTTCTGTCGAATCTCCGGATCCAGCCCCGCATGATAGGGCAAGGCCCGAATTCCCCGTTTCACCAGCCAGGAGGCGGTCTCTTCGACACTCTTGCGGGTGAGACGATAGACGATGCCTGCGTTGCCCGCGTGTTCGGCGCGCAAAAATTCATGCAACTGGTCGTGGGGCTGATTTTTGATGGTAATCCGGTAACGAATATTGGGACGGTCGAATCCGCCGACAAACACTCTTGAATCGTCCAGCCGCAGCCGTTTGATGATTTCAAGACGGGTGGGCGGATCGGCGGTGGCGGTGAGCGCCACCCGGGGAACTCCCGGAAACCGTTCCTTGAGAATCCCCAATCCTAAATAATCGGCACGGAAATCGTGTCCCCATTGGGAGACGCAATGGGCCTCGTCGATGGCCAGCAAGGCGAGCGGTTTACGACTCAGCCACTCCAGGGTATGGGGAGTCAACAGCCGTTCCGGAGAGACGTAAAGCAGATTCAACACCCCTTCGTCCACCTGCCGGATCACCGCGCCGGCCTCCCCCGGCGCCAGATTGGAGTGCAAACCCGCAGCCGCGATCCCCAATTGACGCAAAGCCGCCACCTGATCCCGCATCAAGGCGATCAGGGGAGAGACCACCACAGCCAAACCCGGACGCAACAGCGCCGGAATCTGGTAACACAAGGATTTGCCCCCACCGGTGGGCATCAGCACCAGGGCATCCCCGCCTGCGAGCAGGTGCGCCACCACCGCTTCCTGGTCGCCACGAAAAAAAGGATATCCAAATACCCGTCGTAACAGGTTCAATGCTGTACTGGCCATTGAGGCGCCATTCTCACAAACCATAGGGTCAGACGGGTGGTAATTTTCCATAATTGCGCCAAATGCCCTTCCGGTGCAGTGTGGATTCAGAGTATGATTTTGACGACATGCTTCACTTTCAATCGCAAAAAGGCAAGCCTTATGAATGCACCACCCCGCTCCAGATCTCTTTCGATTGCGTTCATCGCCCGGTTGAGTCTCCAGAAACGTATTGCCTTGATCCAGATTCTGGCGATTTTGGGCATTCTCATCACCGGTGTCGTGACTCTGCACGCTAAAAAAGCGGGCATGTTGGAGGACCGTCAACTCAAAACCCGCAATCTGGTGGAGTCCGCCCACCATGTGCTTGGATACTTCCACGCCAGACAGACCAGCGGAGAGTTGACCCAGATCCAGGCCCAGGAGGGGGCCAAGGCCGTGATCCGGGCCATGCGCTATAGCGAGAACAATGCGGATTATTTCTGGATCAATGACATGATCCCGAAAATGATCATGCATCCGATCAAAACGGAACTCGAAGGCAAGGACATGTCGGAGGTCAAGGACGCCAACGGCAAAAAATATTTCCTCTCTTTTGTCGAAGAGGTCCAGAAGAGCGGTGCCGGATTTGTCGATTATTATTGGAGCCGGAATAACGATCAGCAAAATCCCGTACCCAAGCTCTCCTACGTCATGGGATTCAAACCCTGGGGCTGGATCGTTGGCACGGGCATCTACATCGACGATGTCAACAAGACCTTCATGGGTGACCTGATCCTGCTGGTGGAGGAGATGCTGTTGAGCGCCCTGATTCTGATGGCGCTTTCCTTCCTGATTTCCAAAACCATCCTGCATCAAGTTGGCGGCGACATCCATAAAGTGGAAGAGACCGTGCGCCGCCTGGCCGAAGGAGACATGAGCGTCCGCGTCTCCGCCAGAAATACCGAAACCACAGGCATCGCCCTGGCGGTCAACCGTCTGGCCGACCGGCTGGAACGGATCATGAGAATCATCAATCTCCACTCCGGCGGCATCACCGCCTGTGTGAGCGAACTGATCAAAATCCGCGATCAGATCGGAGACGACGCCCAAAGCTCGCAACGCATCGTCTCCGGGGTTTCCGAGAAAAATACCCTGTTGGCCCAGGAGGTCAACACCATCATCCAATCCATCGGCGAATCCACCGAAAGCGTCAACGCCATCGCCCATTCCGCCGAGGAGGTTTCCAACAACATCATCACCATCGCCGCCGGAGCCGAAGAAGCCAGCGCCAACATCGCCACCATGGCCTCGGCGGCGGATGAAATCACCACCAATCTGGACGCGGTCAACCAGAGTCTTTTCAAGGTGGATCAGTCGGTCAAGAATGTGGCCGCCTCCATCGACAACATCACCTCGGCCCTGGAAGAGATCAATCGCCGCTGCCAAAGCGCCAGCGCCGAATCGGAAACCGCCCACACCAACGCCCTGGATGTGCGGGAGGTGATGAATCGCCTGTCGGCCTCGGCCCAGGAGATCGGTGACGTGGTGGACATCATCAACAACATCGCCGAACAAACCAACATGCTGGCCCTGAACGCCTCCATCGAAGCCGCCGGAGCCGGGGACGCGGGCAAGGGATTCGCGGTGGTGGCCAATGAAGTCAAGGAGTTGGCCAGACAAACCTCCGAGGCCACCCGGTTGATTTCGGAAAAGATCAACCGGATCCAGGGCAATACCCGTGAAGCCACCGAGGCCAATACCAGCGTGGCGGGCAGTATCGACCGCATCAACGAGGCCAACCGGGAGATCACCGAGTCGGTGGAGGTCCAATCCGAGGCCATGGTGACCATTTCCAACGCCATGGACGATGTGGCCAAGGCAGCCGGTGAGGTCACCCGCAATGCCCTGGAACTGGGAACCGCCGCCCAGGAGGTGGCACGCGCCGCCCAGGAAGCCGCCGCAGGCACCGGAGAGGTGGCCAGATCCGCCTCGGCGGTGGCGGTGGCCGCCGAATCCATGGCGGAAAAAACCCGCCATGCCCAGGTGCTCTCCAACAACATCACCAGTTCCACCCAGGCCACCGTGGACGCCACCTCCGTGGTGCAGGAAAAAATGCACGAAGCCTCCTCCGTGGTGGCCATGACCCGGGGATCCTCCACCCAGTTCAGCCGCATGGGCGAAGTGTTGCAGGACATGTGCGGCGCCTTGTACGCCGCACAGGCCGAAGCCGATCTGGGCAATCCCCTGTTCGACATGCGCGCCACCAAGGGATACTTTCTCAAATGGCACAGCAGCATGGAACAAGCCATCCCCGGTCGGATCAAATTCTCCCAGGCCGAATGGCCCAAACCCGAAGAGTCCCCGCTGCACCCCTGGATTCAGGCCACGATCAACACCCCTTACGGCAAGACCCCTCACTTTGAAGAGATGCATCGTGTCCACGGCCAAATCTTTGCCAAGGCCGCCGAAACCCTGCAATGGATTCAAAAAGTGCCGGAAAATGGACCCGAAAAGGCGGATCAACGCCTGCTGGAGTATCTGTCCAAGGTCAGAAAACTCTTTACCCTGCTGGATATCCTCTATCTGGAAAACGGCAAGGAGATCACCGAAGACGTGGAGTTCTTCCCCTGGACCGACGACCTCAATACCGGCATTCCGGAGATCGACGACGACCACAAGAAGCTTGTGGTCATGGTCAACCAGATCCACAAACTCCTCAAAGAGAGCGCAGGCCGGGAAGAGGTCTCCAAAATCATTACCGAACTGGCGGATTACACCCATTTCCACTTTGCCCGGGAAGAGAAACTCTTCGAGAAACATCACTATCCGGACACCCCGGCACACAAAGAAAAACATGTCAAGTTGTTGGACGAAGTCAGCGACTTGGTGAAAAAATTCCAGGCCGGTGACTTCGCCGCGCCCATGGACCTGTTGACCCTGGCCAAGTCCTGGCTGATCCACCACATCATCCGGACCGATATGCTGTATGTCCAGTATTTCAAGCAGAAAGGGGTCATCTGACCCAAAACCCGAAAGGGCCAGGAGATCAAACGAGCCGGGTTTCACCCCCGGCATGATCCCCTGGCCCTTTAAAGCCGATCATCCTCTTCTGTCTTGTTCTGTCACGATTCTTTAGTCACGCCACTCCTGTCGCAATCTCCGCCAGTTCCAACGATTCCCGATAGTGGACAAATCGCTCATCCAGCCACAGGTTCAAACCCACGGCCCATTCCAGATTTTCAGGCCGCTTCTCGATCTCCCCGTGAACCCGCTGCACCACATGCAAGGCGACACTCATGAAGCCATCCTCGGCGAAGGTGTCGGAGATGAGCTGGAAGAAGGTCAGATCGTTGAACAATCCTTCCAACCGACGCCGGTTCATGCCCGGCAATGCGGGTGTCAAGCGTTCCAGGGCCGCGGAAAACAACTGGGTATGATGGGGATGGGTGGCGAGTACGGCCTGTTTCCAGGCGAAGGCCAGCATGGGGCGGTAATGACGCTCCAGGCTTTGGCGTTTGAGCAGTTGATGGGGTTTCAGGTCGAGCAAGGCATAACAGGATTCGTCCGGTTGGATGGCCAGATCCCGCAACAGCACCCCCATCAAATCCTGGATCGTACGCCGTTTGCGTCGTTGCAGATTGCCGTTCCATTCCGCTTCCAGCGCGGCTGGAGTCATGGTCATGGGGCGCCTCCTCCATACAGCCAGGAACAGATGAACACCGCCGCCACCACCCCCGCCAGATCGCCGATCAAGGCCGCAGCCAGGGTATGACGGACCCGACGGATACGAATGGCGCCATAATAGACCGCCAGAATGTAAAAAGTGGTTTCGGAGGAGCCTTGCAAGGTACTGGTCAACATGCCCACATACCCATCCGGACCGATGGCGGGATTTTGCAGCAAGGTGGCCAGAAATCCCTGGGCTCCGGAACCCGACAAAGGCCGCAACAAGGCCATGGTCAAGGCATCGGCGGGCAGGCCGACCTGAGCGGTCCACGGCCCCACCAGACCCGTCAGATATCCCAACGCGCCGCTGGATTTGAACATGCCGACCGCCACCAAAATGGCCACCAGATAGGGAATGATGCGCACCCCCACCTCGAAGCCCTCCCGCGCCCCTTCCACGAACACCTCGTAGACCCGCACCCCGCGCACGAAACCGAATCCCAACATGCCCAGCATCAGGGTGGGCAGCACCCACGGGGAGATGGTACGACCATACAAGATGGTCACCGGGATCAAGCCAATCAGCACCAACAGGGCCGTTGTGGAGACCCAGGGGGGATACCCCCGCCCCACCACAGCCGGTCCATCAGCTTCCGGGATGACGGCAGCCCCGCCACTGACCATGGAGTCGGCAGTCTCAGCGCCGGAGTGGGCGGCAAAGAAACGTTGCAAAAACTTGGCGCTCATGATGGCCACGGAGGTGGAAAAAAAGGTGGCGAACAGGGTGGTGGAAAGAATGGCCGCAGGGTCCGCAGAACCCACCGAGGCCCGCAGGGCGATCACGCTGGTGGGAACCAGGGTGACACTGGAGGTGTTGATGGCCAGAAACAAGGCCATGGCATTGGTGGCGGTGCCGGGATTGGGATTGAGGCGATCCAGCTCCTTCATGGCCCGGATGCCGAAGGGGGTGGCGGCGTTGCCCAGTCCCAGGGCGTTGGCCGACAGATTGAGAATCATCGCCCCCATGGCGGGATGGTCCGCCGGCACCTCCGGGAAGATTCGAATCATCAAGGGACGGATCAGCCGGGCCAGCACCACCAGCAATCCCCCCTCCTCGGCCACCTTCATCAGACCAAGAAACAGCGCCATCACCCCCACCATGCCGATGGAGAGGGTCACCGATCCATTGGCGGCCTCCACCATGCCATTGGTCAAAGCCTGCATGGGGGAGTCCCCGGATCCCGTGGGGATCCACAACCACTCCCGAACCGCCGTCACCCCGAAGGCTGTGGCGACCAGAATAAAAAAGAAGAGATTCATGCGACGTCAGACCGCGTTCTCATGGGAATGCTGGATGCATGCGGAACTGCACCCCCTGGACGCCACCAGGAGGATGAACCCCCTGGTGCCGCCGGGATGGGGTCAGAAAGTCTCGAATTCATCATCATGGGAACGGTTTGGTGCCGGCAGCGCCCGCAGGGAATCGCCACCGGATGAAGAAACGACAGGGGTTGCACGCGCCACGGTCAACTCCCTGCGACGGACCGCAGGACGGCGGCCGATTTTGAAGAATCCCATGATCTCTTGCAGTCGGGAAGCCTGTTCGGACAGTTCGTCGGCGGTGGCCGCCATCTCTTCGCTGGCCCCGGCATTGCGTTGAATCACCTTATCAAGCTGCTGAATGGCCATATTGACCTGACTGGCCCCCTGATTCTGTTCCACGCTGGCGGCGGCAATCTCCTGCACCAGTTCGGCGGTACGTTTGATATCCGGCACCAGTTTATTCATGATCTGACCGGTGCGCTCCGCCACCTGCACGCTTGAAGCCGACAGATGACCAATCTCTCCGGCGGCGCTTTGGCTGCGTTCCGCCAGCTTGCGCACCTCGGCGGCCACCACCGCGAATCCCTTGCCGTGTTCCCCAGCCCGGGCCGCCTCGATGGCGGCGTTCAGGGCCAGAAGGTTGGTCTGACGGGCGATCTCTTCGATGATGGAAATCTTGTTGGCAATCTCTTTCATCACCTCGACCGCCGCCAACACCGACTGGCCACCCTCCTGGGCATCCTTGGCGGCCTGGGAGGCGATTTTTTCGGTGGTTTGGGCGTTGTCGGTGTTTTGCTGAATGTTGGAGGCCATCTCTTCCATGGCCGACGAGGTCTCTTCGATGGAGGCCGCCTGTTCCGAAGCTCCCTGGGAGAGATTCTGCGCGTTGGCGGAAGACTCCTGACTGCCATTGGCCACGTTTTCCGCCGCGTTGATCACGTCCTCGACCACCTGACGCAACCGCTGCACCATATCGTTAAGCGCCTGCGCCAGACGACCGGCTTCATCCTTGCGGTTCACGTCACACTCGCACTCTCCATCCAGGTTGCCCAGCGCCACTTTTTCGGCAAAAGCGATGCTGACCAGAATCGGACGGGTAATGGAACGGGTCACGAAAGCCGCCAACAGCAAACCCAGCACAATGGCTGCCGCGGAAACGGACAACACCACGTTGCGCACCTGATGGGCATTGGTGATCATCTGGTTTTCGGACAGAATTTTCTCTTTGGCCAGATCGTTCATGTCGTGAAAATGTTTTTTCACCGTCGCCAGATGCACCTGGGTCTCTTCGGTGAAGATTTTTTCCGCCTTGGCCTTGCCCGCGAGATTCTCCCGGGCACGCTCCTGCATCTTGGCCAAGGTCGCCCGCACCTTGCCCAAAGCGGGAATCACATTCTCTTGATAATATCTGGCGGCGGTGGCCACATCTCCGGCCAGCAACGCCTTTTTGATGGCTTCGCCTTCCTGGTGAAGCTTGCGATGGTCGGGTTCGATCTCGTCAAGCATACGGGCCAGGGTGGCATCCGAGGCGCGCATTTTCTTGCCCTCATCGCCGTACATGAATTTGCCCAATCCGCACTTGGTGGGATCAAGCTGCACGGTCAAATCCTTTTGCGACTGCAAAATCGCATCCTGCACCTTGCCCGACCACACCAGATGATCCACCTCCCGCTGGGTGAGAAATTCCGGCAGACGGGGGTCGGCCCGTTGGAACACTTCGGTGATTTTGTGCGCCGAGGCGTGCAACAGCTTGTGTGGCTCTTCCAAAGAGACCAGCATGGGTTTCAACTCGGGAATCAGGGTCTCCGCCTGATGGCGTCCATCGCCGTAATACCACTTGCCAAAGGCGCATTGGGTATGGTCCAACTGCACCCCCATCTCGGTGGCCTTGTCGTCGTTGATGAAGGCGCTCACCTTGTTGGCCCAGTTCAAATGGTCCACTTCCCGCTGCAACAACTCACCTCTGAGTTTGTTGCCCGCCACCACCTCCATGCCGTCGCTGACCATGTTGGAAATGCCGTTCAAAGACCAGCCGGATACCACCATCAACAGCACCAGAACCAGCCCGATGCCTATCAAAATTTTTTTGCCAAGGCTCAAATTATTCCACATGACTGCTCCTCCCCCCTCCGTTTAAGGCATAAACGGCTCTTCAAACCGTTGCAGGTGAATACCTCGAATCGGGATACAAGTTTCTCAACTGGATCGTCGTCAACATTTAAGATCGGATTGCCGGTTCAAAATCCACGCAATGCGCGTGATGCCCACACGGCAAAGACATCGGCCATTTACTGAACGAATCTTGCGGATAGTGCAGACAAATCAACGAAACAGCAAGGTTTATCACGCACACACCAAAACATCCGGACCGTCATTTCATTACCTATCGAACCCGGTGGAGACGCTCCTTGTGTCACTCTTTTTTGCCACCAACCCACCGGACCACACGGCCTCGCAACGGACCCGCCAGATGCAATACAAGAGGAATCAACCATTTGGCCTTCTTGGCATAATAGACCGGCGTGACAAACCGTTTGCACATCGATCCGATCCATCGGGGCCATATGGTGAAACGCTCCGCCAGGGAAAACGACGGATGCACCGTCGCATAACCGCTATTGCGCAGGGTCTCCCCGGCCACGAACTCAAACAAACGCTGATCGTCCGCATGCATGGCGCGACGCCATTTTTCCTGATTGTCGACCCGCACCGGCCCGCTCAACAGATCGTGGGTGCCTCCGGTGGAAAGAATGCGGGCGGTTGCGCTGCCCTTCAGATCGGGGGAACCAGTCGGCCTCGGCAGTCCCAAAAAATCGGCAATGGTTTGCAGGGTCTCTTCCGGTTGTTTCAGCAACGTTTCGTAACGGATCTCCAGATAGGCCCCCGGATTGGCCACCCCCCAGGTCCGTTTGTCTTCCACGTGACAACGCCACAACCAAGCCGCCTCTCCCAGCGTGGCCGGACCCCACCAGGATTTCAACCAGGACAAGGCCACATCCCGCCCATCGCGCACGATATGGACCACCTTCATCTCCGGCAGATGACGCTGCCAGATCTCCAGGGGCAACGATTCATAAAAAGAACTGTTGTCAACCCACCCCCGCCGGCCATGACAGTGCGCGTAACGGACAAACAAGCCCCGAATCAATCCACCAAACCCATCCGATTCCGTCACCAGGGACTCCGCCTGATCCCGGACCGCCAGCAAAGTGACCGGGTGCAGGTCCGCGCTGGATTTTTCCGGATAGTTGCGCGCCACCAGCAGTTCCAGAAAAGCCAGAATGGTGGTCAACAAGCGCCTGCGGTTGGACGACTCCCGCAAATCCCCCCACAAAAACAGGGATTCGGCAAAATAGGGAATGAAATGGGTCTCCAGAGGCGCGGCCAGCCCCAGACTCGATTCCATGAGGGAAGTCAACAAGGTGGTGCCGGAACGATCGCAGCCCACCACAAACACAGAAGGCGGCACCGGAGGCAGGTCCGACCGGGACGGAATGGAAAGAGACATCAGGACTCCTCAATTCAGGATCAGGATTCAAATCCCACATTAATGGCATGACCTTCTCTCAGTCAAAAGAAAAAAACGTGCTCCCGCCATTGAATAGGTGACGCGCCCGACACGATCCGCTAAGATTTTGATGGCAAACCCTGGTGACCAGCCACACATCTTAGTTGAGGAGGGACAACCGATGAAGGGAATCATACTGGCCGGTGGATCGGGCACCCGTTTGTATCCTTTGACCATGGGCACGAGCAAACAACTGCTCCCGGTCTACAACAAGCCCCTGATCTACTACCCCCTCACCACCCTGATGCTGGCGGGCATCCGCGACATCCTCATCATCACCACGCCGGAAGACCAAGCCGCCTTTCAAAGACTGCTCAAGGACGGATCCCAATGGGGGATCAACCTTTCTTACGCGGTGCAACCCGAGCCGGGCGGCACGGTACAAGCCATTCTGATCGGCGAAACCTTCATCGATCACGCTCCGGTCTCCCTGATTCTGGGGGACAACATTTTCTACGGGGAAGGAATTCCGGGCATTCTCAAGGACTCCTCCCGACTGACCTCCGGGGGATTGATCCTGGCCTATTATGTTCAGCATCCGGAACGCTACGGCGTGGTGAGCTTCGACGCCGAGGAACGGGTGATCCATATCGAGGAAAAACCCGCCCAACCCCGTTCCAACTGGGCCATGACCGGGCTGTTCTTCTATGCCGGGGATGTGGTGGAAGTGGCCAAGGAGGTGCGTCCCTCCCCCCGTGGCGAGTTGGAAATCACCGACGTCAACAAGCACTACATGCGCCAGGGCACCTTGAAACTGCGCCTGCTGGGACGGGGCAACGCCTGGTTCGACACCGGCACCCATGAATCGTTGCTGGAAGCGGCCAACTATGTGGCCGCGGTGGAGAGGCGTCAGGGGTTGATGATCGCCTGTCCGGAAGAGGTCGCCTACGCCCTCGGCTACATCGACAGCGATCATCTGGAACGGCTGACCGCCTCCTATCTCAAAAACAACTATGGGAACTATCTGCAACGGTTGCGCACCCCGGTTCAGCGATAAGGGGAAATTTCATGGCAACCTTCACGCCACAATGCGCCCTGGTGACCGGTGGAGCGGGATTCATCGGCAGCCATTTTGTCCGCCACACCCTGGCCACCCAACCCCGGACGCGCATCGTCACCTTGGACAAGCTCACCTATTCCGGTTCCCTGGAACGGCTGAACAATCTGCCCAACGGGGAGCGTCACACCTTCGTGCGCGGCGATATCGGGGATGCGGCCCTGGTGGAGCGTCTGCTGCGCGACCACGGAGTGGATGCCATCATCCACTTCGCCGCCGAAACCCATGTGGACCGTTCCATCTCCGGTCCGGCCCCCTTCATTCAAACCAACATCGTCGGCACCTTCACTCTGCTGGAGGCGGCCCGGGGCTATTGGTTGACCGAAAAAAAATACCAGCCGGATCACTGTCGTTATCATCAGGTCTCCACGGATGAGGTGTTCGGCTCGTTGCACGACAACGATCCCCCCTTCGTCGAAACCACCCCCTATCACCCCAATTCCCCCTATTCCGCCTCCAAGGCCGCCGCCGATCATCTGGTGTGGTCGTATCACCACACCTTCGGATTGCCGGTCACCTTCTCCCACTGTTCCAACAATTATGGCCCCAGCCAGCAACGGGAGGCCTTCATCCCCACGGTGATCCGCGCCGCTTTGGCGCAACGCCCCATTCCTTTGTATGGAGATGGGGGCAACCGACGCGACTGGCTGTTTGTGGAGGATCACTGTCACGGCATCGATCGGGTGATCCAACAGGGTCGCCCCGGGGAACGTTACAACTTCGGTGGCGGACGGGATCCCACCAATCTGGAGATCGTGCAACTGTTGTGCGCCATCCTCGACCGGTTGCGCCCCATCCAGGGATCCCATACCCGTTTGATCACCTTCGTATCCGACCGTCCGGGACACGACTGGCGTTATGCCATCCACTTCGGCAAGGCGCAGGCGGAACTGGCGTGGCAACCGGCGGTCTCGTTGATCACCGGTCTGGAAAAAACCGTTCAATGGCATCTGGAGAATCCGCCATCATGAATTCACCCGTTCGGGATCAATTTCTGGTTTTCGGCAAACCCATCTTGGAAGAAGAAGACATTCAAGAGGTGGTGGAGAGCCTGCGCAGCGGCTGGCTGGGCACCGGTCCCAAGACCACCCGTTTTGAAAACGACTTCAAGGCCTACAAAAACGCCCCCCACGCCATTGCGGTCAACTCCTGCACCGCCGCTTTGCATCTGAGTCTGCTGGTGGCCGGACTGGGGCCGGGTGACGAGGTGATCACCACGGCCATGACCTTTTGCGCCACGGTCAACACCATCCTTTATGTCGGCGCTACGCCGGTGCTGGTGGACATCGATCCATGGACCTTCAACATGGATCCGGACCGGATCGAGGCCAAAATCACCCCCCGTACCAAGGCCATCGTGCCGGTTCATTATGGGGGATATCCCTGCGACATGGACCGGATCGAAGCCCTGGCCAAAAAACACGGCCTGATGATCATCGAGGATTGCGCCCACGCCATCGAGACCGAATACCATGGACGCAAGGCTGGGACGTTCGGGGATTTCGGCTGTTTCAGTTTTTACGTCACCAAGAATCTGGTGACGGGGGAAGGAGGAATGGTGCTGGCCAAAAACGCCGAACAGGCGGCGCGCATCAAGACCCTGGCGCTGCACGGCATGACCCACGACGCCTGGAAACGCTTCGGCACCGAAGGGTTCAAGCAGTATCAGGTGGTGGAGATCGGCTATAAATACAACATGATGGATATACAGGCCGCCCTGGGCATCCATCAACTGCGACGCATCGAACGCTCCTGGCAACGCCGCCGGGAGATCTGGAACACCTATCAGCAGGCGTTCGCCTCATTACCTTTGCAATTGCCCATCGAGCCGCCCGCAGGCATCCGCCACGCCCACCATCTGTATACCATTCAATGGGACGAAGCCCGCATCGGCATGCCCAGAAGCCATTTCCTGGACGCCATGAAGGCCAACAACATCGGCATCAGCGTCCACTATCTGAGCATTCCGGAACATCCCCGCTATCAAGAGTTGTTCGGCTGGCGGGTGGAGGATTATCCGGTCACGGAGCGGGTGAGCCGTCAGACCGTCAGTTTGCCGATGTCGGCGGGGTTGAGCGACCAGGATGTGGCGGATGTGATCGCGGCGGTCACCGGGATCATCGCGGGGGTGCCGGGCCGTTGATCACCTTGGCGACCACCGCCTGGGGACGACGACTGGCCAGCACATAGGAGCGCCCCACATACTCCCCCAGAATGCCGATGAAACACATCTGCAAGCCGTTCATGATCAGCATGACCACCATCAGGGAGGCCCAACCCGCGTCATTCGGCCCGAAGGATTCCGGCGACAGCCACTTTTGCAACACCACCCCGGTGGCGGAAACCACCCCGGTCACGAAGGCGAACAGTCCCAGAAAGGTGACCACCCGCAGCGGCTTGATGGAAAACGACACCAGCAGTTTCATCCACAGTTGCAGCGATTTGAGCAGCGTATAGTTGCTTCTGCCCTCGAAACGGGCATGCACCTGGACCGGAATCTGGTCAAAGCGGGTAGAAACCTGCACCAGCAGGGCATCGATAAATGGAAAAGCCCCATCGTAGAATCCGATATCCCGCGCCACCTCCCCCCGCATCAACCGATAGGAGGTGAACTGGAAATCCTTCGGTTTGTCCAGCAGCCACTCCAGGGTGCGGGCGTGCAGGGCGCGTCCCAGCCGTTTCCAGCCCGGATCGGTCTGGATTTCCAAAGAACCGAAGATCACCTCGGCGTCGCTGGTGCGCATGGCGGCGAGCAGTCGGGGCAGATCCGCCGGATCGTGTTGCAGATCGTCGTCCATGGTGGCCACGAACAGGCCTCGGGCCAGTCGCAACCCGGTCATGATGGCGTTGTCCTGGCCGAAGTTGCGCCGATGATTCACCCCGATCACATGGGCATGACGGGCGCACAAAGCGGCGATCACCCGCCAGGAGCCATCCCTGGAGCCATCGTTGACCAAAATCACCTCGAAGGCGATCCGTTCCGGTTCCAACGCCTGATGAATCCGTGCCAGCAAGGGTTCCAGACAGGTTTCGCTGTGATAGACGGGAATGACGATGGAAAGCTGAATCTCTGGGTCCATGCGCGGGGCCGTCTCGAAGGAAAAGGTGTCTTGGTGGGTGGCGGTCGGACGGATCATGAAAGATCAGGCTTGAAAAGTCAACGCGCAGGCCCGAAGCCACCAAACGACCGACCGGAATGCCCCCGACACGCCATGACTTAAGAATCTTGCGACAACCGGCCATCGCAGCAGGTCCGGATTGCCGCCCCGGCAGGGGCGTAAGTCAGGATCTTATTGATTTTACTGCCTACTTTTACCCTTGACATTTTAATCAAAGCGTATCATTTTCTTGATAAATCTCTTCATTCAAGGATCTTCTAAGGGTTTTCTGTCCGTCGGATCCTGTCATGGATGGCGATGGAGCGAAACAGGAGCTTCATCCATGGATCACCACTCTCCAGGCCACTTTATTCATCCAACCGCCATTGTCGACGACCCCATAGAAATTGGCAACGGGAGTCATGTCTGGCATTTCAGTCACCTGATGAGCCACTGCGTCATCGGAGAAGCCTGCAACATCGGCCAGAATGTGGTGATCGAAAAAAAGGTCCGCATCGGCAATCGCTGTCGCATCATGAACAACGTCACCGTCCACGAACAAGTCACCCTGGAAGACGATGTCTTTTGTGGTCCCGGCGCTGTTTTTACCAATGTGATCAATCCCCGGGCCCATATTCCACGCAAACATGAGTTCAAACCGACCCTGGTGCGTCAAGGATGCACCATCGGCGCCAACGCCACCATCGTGTGTGGCGTGGTGTTGGGCCGTTTCAAGACCCATACCATTCCGGTTCCGACTCCGGAGTGGGCATCCTCCTGTTTTGACAAAACAATCAACCACGACGAAATGAAACAAAAAGGGGTGATCGATGCCGGCACCTGGAGTCACCGCATTCTGACCGACGCGTGGCTCGACACCATCGTTCAGCAAGGCAAGGGAGAGGTGATCTTTCAATCCCCCGCCGGTCGTACCCTGTTGCTGTATGGACGCACGCCCAAAGAAAGAGCGCAAGCCGTCCGACCATGACCCATCATCCCGACCATGAAGCTCCCCTCCAGACCCGTTCCTTGTTGAAGAGGTTGATTCCGTCCCGCATCGGCTCAAGCTCCGGTTCATCCTGGAGTGAAATCCTGCTGGCTTTGCTGCTGATCGGGCTGGCGCAATGGACCATCACCACGCATATCATCGGATTGGGGTTCGGGGGCCATTTCGGGGATCTGCTGCGCTGGGCTTGGTGGATTCCGCCGGGAATGGTCGTGCTGTTCCGACTGATTCAGGGACAAAAACAATCTTCCATCCTTTCACCCCCGTCCGCCCCCTCGTGCGCAGATCAAACTGTCCCATCCCCGATCACGCCCCATCCCCTGATCACGGCAGTGGCCCTGGTGGCCCTGTTTGAAAGCGCGGCGGTCTATTTTCCCTCCAGCCGTTTTCATCTGTTCTGGATCGGCGCCATGCTGTTTCTCGGCCATGGCTGGCTGAACACGGTGAAACAGGAAGGTATCACTCCGGCAACCCGGCATGATACCAGCCGCGGCGACACGCTGATCCATGGTCTATTGATCCTCGGAGCGGTGCTGATCACCCTGACCGCCCATCGGCCCGATCCGGACGATCAGTATTATTCCAATCTGGCGGTCATGACCCTGGAACACCCGGAACGCCCCCTGCTCTCCTGGAACGGCATGATCTGGGCGGAAAACGTTCCGACCTGGCTTCCCGTGGACCGGTTGCCCTCCATCGAATTGCTGGTGGCCATGGTCGCCCATCTGCTGGATGTGGAACCCATTGCTGTCTCCCATCTGGGCATGGCGCCGCTGTTTGCCGCCTTCACCGTTCTGGCCCATGGAGCGCTGCTGAGGCTTCTGGTGCCGACCTTCTGGCTGCCGGCGTTGATTGTGGAGATGTTTTTGTTGTTGGCGTTGGGGGGGGAGGTCCGGGCAAGTTTCGGGGTGTTTGCGTTTGTCCAGCTTCATTTTGGCAAAAGTCTGCTCTTTTCCACCCTGGCCCCGCTGGTACTGCTCTTTGCCTTGCGCTACATGCGCACCGGCTCCCGAAGGGATTGGCTGTTGCTGTTCGTCGGACAAATCGCCGCCCTGGGCTGCTCCTCCTCCGCCTTGTTCCTGGCCCCGGCCACCGCAGGAGTGGGACTGGCCGCCCTGTGGCGACCCGACCGGCTCTCCACAGGACGACTCCTGACAGGTCTGATCACCACGGTCTATCCCCTGGGAATCGGCCTCCTGCTTTTGGCCTCCATGTCCCACGCCATGGAGGCCATGACCTGGACCCCCTTGAGCATCGAACAAAACCTTGCCAGAGTTCTGGGGAGCGGTCCCCATCTATGGTTTTACCTGCTGACCCTGATCGGCGCCTGGACCACCACCCCGGACCCCCGCACCCGTCGCACCCTGCTGGGACTCTCCTGGGTTTTCATGGGGATTTTTCTCAATCCTTTTTTTTATCCCCTGCTTGCCCAACACCTCACCGGTCCGTTGACCACCTGGAGGCTGCTGTTTGCCCTGCCCCTGCCCGCCATGGGCGCCATCCTGCTGCTTTCCCTGGCCACATCGACACGGAATGATCTGCCCTTGCCAGCCAGACCCGTACTGTTGGCAGTCACTCTGGGGGTATTGCTGCTCTCCTTTTATGCCCCGTGGCGGGGATTCTGGAGTCAACCGTTCGCCTTGACGAGCGCCATTCTGGCCCTGCTCTTTTTCGCCGGGTTTACCTCCCGGTGGCGCTCCCTGCTCTCCGGGTTGATTCTGATGGGGATGCTGGTCTCCCTGATCCATCTGGCCCCTCCCAACCGGCGCACCCCCCTGGCCCCGCCCCGCACCCTGATTCACGCGCCGACGATCAAGGCGCCACCGCAACTCTTCGCGCTGGCCGAAAAAATCGTCTCCCTGGCGCCAAAGGGCCGCTCTGCCCTGCTCCCGGAAGAGGTCGGCGTCTGGGTGACCACCCTGCGTCATCATCCGCCTCTGGTCGCCCTGTCCAAAAGCTACCTGGAGCAGTCCGCTCCCCAACTGGAACCCGACGCCCTGACCATACGGGGGGCCCTGCTGGATCACGTCTCGGGGAAAACCCGACTGCCCGACGCATCACGACAGCTTCACGAGGCGGTGCGTGCCTATCGCATCGGCCTGGTGGCCGTCAAACAGGATCACCCGTGGCTGGAAGAGATGACGGCCACGATGATTGGATTGAATTTCCAAACCATCCAGCACGATGGCTATCGGATCTGGATCCCGGCTTCCCGATCTTCCGCCTCCAAGTGACCATGCCCATGTCCATTCCTGTCACCCCGATCACCCAGACCGATGCCGAAGAGCCGGAATACGGACTCGTTCCGGCAGAAGGTGACCTGATCCACGCCTCGGCGCCAATGGTGCAACTGTTGCGTCACATGATGCCCAAGGCGCAGGTGATTCGGCTGGAGGCCCGCGACGATCACAACCACCGACTCAGAGGTCTGCTGCACTGTTTCATTCAGGATGGCCCGTGGGGACCGATTGCCAACTCCCTGCCTTTTTTCGGCACCCATGGCGGTCCGGTGGTGCCGGATCAGGATCCCGCGGTCAGAGCCGCGCTGGTGGAGGCGTTTCGTCAACTGGTACGGGAAAAAGGCTGCGTCGCCTCCACCCTTATCACCTCTCCCATGGATCCGGACCCGCAACAGATCCGCGCCATCCTGTCGCCGGATTATGTGGATTCCCGCATCGGACTGATCACGCCCCTGCCTGCCCAAACCGGAGTGGACGGAAACAACCTGATGGCGTTGTTTCACTCCAAATCCCGCAACATGGTGCGCAAGGCGTTACAGGGCGGATTCCGACTGGATAAAACGGAAAGCCCCGAGCACTGGACCTTTCTGGAAAACACCCACGGACAAAACATGGCGCGGCTGAACGCGGCGACCCATCCCGAGGCGTTTTTTCGTTATGTGATCCATCCGGCTGCCCCGTCCCTCGAAAAACATTTGTATACGGCGTTTCTCGGGGATGAGCCTGTGGCCGGACTGTTGCTGCTTTCCCATCACAAAAGCATGGAATACACGGTTCCCGTGATTCGGGAGGAGTACCGGGCATCCCAACCCCTCAGCTTCCTGATCTGGCATGCCATGATGGAAGCGGTGGAGTCGGGATGCCGCTGGTGGAACTGGGGAGGAACCTGGTTGAGCCAGGAGAGTCTGTACCGATTCAAAAAACGCCTCGGCGGGGTGGATCATCCCTATTACTATTATGTCAACGTTGACGATCCGATCCTGTTGAAGGTCGAACGTCACGCCTTGATGCGGGAATACCCCTTTTTTTACGCCTATCCCTTTGGACAGGTGGAAAACCAATCTCTACCGGATCATCCGATGCGTCCGTTGAGTCTTTCCATCACCTGATCCACACAGGCTTCGATGGAGGCGCCTCCGGTATCGAGGGTCAATTCGGGATATTCCGGGGGTTCGTAGGGAGAGGAGATGCCGGTGAACTCCGGAATCAATCCGGCCCGGGCCTTGCGATAAAGACCTTTCACATCCCGTTGTTCACAGATTTCCAGGGAGCAGTGACAATAGATCTCCATGAAATCCTCCGGGGCCACCAGTCCCCGCACCCGCAGCCGGTCGGCGCGAAACGGCGAGATGAAACCACACAGCACGATCAAACCGGCGTCGAGCATCAATTTGGCCACTTCACCGATGCGGCGGATGTTTTCCACCCGATCCTGGTTGGTAAAGCCCAAATCCCCGCACAGTCCGTGACGCACATTGTCCCCATCCAGGGCATAGGTGCGACGCCCGGCGTCATGGAGACGTTTTTCCACCCCATGGATCATGGTGGACTTGCCGGATCCCGACAGCCCGGTAAACCAAAGAATGTTGCCACGATGACCATTCATCTGTTCCCGTTCGGCGCGGGAGACCTGCACCGCCTGCCAAACGGCATTGGGGCTTGTTGCCTGTTGTGCCATGGATCGATTTGCCTTTTGATGGAGAAGAGAGCGACGTGGTCAAAACCCCGCACGCAAAACAAAGAAGAGAGTGGATGGAAAACGGGTTCGTTGGTATCATGAATCCTGTCACGATGACAAGAGAGGATCTGTTCGCAGGTTGCACGGAGAACGATATGCCCCAGAAGAAAATACACGATTCCGCATCCACCCGCGTCATGGCCTATCGGAAACGACGCCTGGAAGGCATGAAGCGCGTCGAAATCTGGTTGACGGACGACGAACTCGCCCAGCTCGATGCGGTGGCCGAAACCACCGGCATCAGCCGCGCCCGGGTGGTGGCGCAACTGCTTGCCGATCGCGCACCGCTCTCCCCGGAAATGACAATGTCACCCGTACCGGTTCCAGTACCGGTTGCCATGCCGGCTCCGGTGGCTCCGATCGCCGCTCCGATTCCGGTGGCCGCTGTGGTTCCGACCCCGATCGCCGCTCCGACCCCGATCGCCGCTCCGACCCCGATCGCCGCTCCGGCTCCGGTGATTGCTCCGGCTCCGGTGGCCGCTCCGGCTCCAGTGATCGCTCCGGCTCCGGTGATCGCTCCGGCTCCGGTGGCCGCTCCGGCTCCCGAGGCTTCCCAAACCTCCACGGCACCAACCCGGCCCGCCCCGATGCCACCCCCGTCCCCCCTTCCAGAAACCAATCATTCCGTGGACGGAGGCCATTCCCGTCCTTCGACCCCTCCGGAACGCCATCGGGCTGAACGGAGCAAAGAGGTCTTTCTGGCCTCGTTGCGCAGCCTGGGCCAGAAACGATGACACGGCTGCTGTTTTGGGACCGTTGCCCAAAATGACGATGACCGCTATCCTAAGCAGTCCAATCAGAGATGCGTCATCACGCGCACTTTGTCCCATGGGAGCGCTTCCATCATGAAACATGCGAACAACGGCACCCCGGAACCGGATCGACACCCCACCGGGGTGGGGATCATCCGGGAGAGCGGCGCCATCCACGCCACCGATGCCGTGTTGCACGCACTGACCCGGGCCTGGGGTTCCCCCGAGGCGTGGTGGAGCAAAATTGCGTCCGGATTCTCCTATCCGGCGGTGACCCGCTGTCCCCAATGCGGTCTCGGACAACGCCTGGGCTGGCGGGAACAGGTCATCGATCCCCCCACCGGTGCCGGGGAGATCACCTTTTCGATTGAATTCATCGGTCACGCCCATCCCCTGGCCCCCACCATGCTCGGGGATTTGATCTTGGTGCGGGATGTCACCGAGGAACGTGCCCAGAGTCATTCCGTCCGCCAGAAAATCAAGCAATTCCACTCCATCTGCGACTACATGGAGGATGTCTATTACCGCATGGATCTCAACGGGATCCTGCAATTCGTCAGCCCTTCGGTCCAGAAACTGCTGAAACATCGCCCGGCGGAAATTCAAGGGCGGGCCATGTCCGACATCTGCGCCAATCCCGAGCATCTTCAGGAGATGTTGCAGATTCTCAAAACCACCAACCGGATCGAAGACTTCGATCTGGTGCTGCTGTGCCGTCGGGGCAAACAGGCTCCGGTGTCGATGAGCGCCCATGTGGTCATCGACGAACAAGGCCAGCCGATGGCCATTCAGGGCATTTTCCGCGACGTGATCGAACGCACCCGTCTGGATGCGGCCCTCGCCGACCGGACCCGTCGCTTCCAGGAGGACATGAGCCGGCTGGAGTACCAACAGGCGGCCATCGACGAACAGATCCTCATGAGCATCACCGATCCGGAAGGCAGCATCACCCACGCCAACCAGAAACTGATCCAGGTGAGCCGCTACACTAAAGAAGAGATCATCGGCCGGAATCACAAAATCTTCGATTCCGGCTATCATCCCAAATCTTTCTTCAAGGAGATGTGGCGCACCATTCAAAGCGGACGGGTGTGGCGCGGCGAAATCCGCAACCGCAAAAAAAACGGGGATCATTTCTGGTTGGATTGCGCCATCGTTCCCTTTCTGACCCCCGCCGGACGCCCTTTTCAATACATCACCGTGGCCTCGGACATCACCGAACGGGTCATGACCGAAACCCGACTGGAACAAAACATCGAATTCCTGCGCCGGGTGATGGACGCCATGGGCGATGGCGCCTATGTGCTCGACAACAAAGGACAGGTGCTGCTGCTCAACCGGGAGGGGGAACAGTTGCTGGGATGGCAGGAGTCGGAAATCCTGCACCGCAATCTCCACGAGATCATCCACTACAAACGACCCGACAACACCCCCTTTCCGGTACGGGATTGTCCCGCCCATCAAAGCCTGCTGGGACGCTCCTACCGGGTGGAGGAAGACCACTTCATCCGCAAGGATGGCACCGCCTTCCCGGTCTCCTACGTCACCACGCCGATCATGCATGAAACCGAAATCATCGGTTCCATGGCCATTTTCCGCAATGTCGCCGGTTCCTTGGAGGAACTCCATCAGATCAAGAAGTGTCGCGATGCCGCGCTGGAGTCCTCCCGTTTGAAATCCGCCTTTCTGGCCAACATGAGCCACGAAATCCGCACCCCCATGAACGCCATCGTGGGGATGAACGATCTGCTCATGGATACCCTGCTCAACGAGGAACAACAAGAGTTCGCCGAAATCATTCGAGACTCTTCCCGCTCCCTGTTGGCCCTGATCAACGACATTCTGGATTTCTCCAAGATCGAGGCGGGCAAGATCGACATCGAACGGATCGATTTTTCCCTGCTCACGGTGGTGGAAGGGGCTGCCGAACTGCTGGCGCCCCAGGCCCACGAAAAGGGCATCTCCCTGATGACCCATGTCTCCTCGAAAATCCCCCGCGCCCTGATCGGCGATCCGGGACGGTTGCGCCAGATGTTGCTCAACCTGCTGGGCAATGCCATCAAGTTCACCGAGGATGGAGAGGTGACCCTGCGGGTCAACCCGGAAGAAGAGTCCCGCAATCAGATCATGGTCCATTTTTCGGTTTCCGATACCGGCATCGGCCTGGAACTCGGAGAGGTGGAAGCCCGACGCCTGTTTGAACCCTTCACCCAGGCGGAACGGGGCACGGCGCGCAAATTCGGCGGCACGGGTCTGGGACTGGCCATCTCCAAGCGTCTGGCCGAATTGATGGGAGGAGAGATCGGCGCCCAGAGCCGCATGGAAGGAGGAACGCTTTTCTGGTTCCGCATTCCGTTTCAGCCGGCCCGGGAGGGGATCACCGACGACGCCGACGATTCACGACTGATGAATCTGTTGCCGGGTGTGCGCATCCTCACCGTGATGGAACGCCCCACGGATCAGGAGATCCTCGGGGAGTGCTTCAACGCCTGCGACATGGTCCATCACGGCACCATCAACGGCGAACAGGGACTGATCGCCTTCCGCGAGGCGGTAAAACAGGAAACCCCTTTCCAGATGGTGGTGATTTCCACCTCCCTGTCCGACATGGATTGCCAGATCATGGCGGATCTGCTGCATCGGGAGGCGGGGAATACACCTTTGTCCCTGATCGCCCTCATGGACTGGGACGACAAGGAAGAACGGGCCCGTTTTCTCAAATCGGGATTTGCCGGAGTGCTGGTCAAGCCGGTGCGTCGCGCCGAGTGGATCCGCTGTCTGGTGGAACAGATCCATCCCGAAGCCGCGGTGCCGACACCGGATTCCATCACCCCTTCCGCCACCCGCGAAAGCCGTACCCCCGAACCCGACGCCTACGATGCCTTGGAATCGGGCAATCTGCTGCTTTTGGTGGAAGACAATCCGGTCAACCAGAAGGTGGCCCTGCTGCAACTGAAAAAACTCGGTTATGCCGCCCACGCGGTCTCCAATGGCCAAGAGGCGGTGGAAGCGGTCACCCATCTGCCCTACGCCCTGATCCTGATGGATTGCCAAATGCCGATCATGGACGGTTTCGAGGCCACCCACGCCATTCGCAAGTCCGAACAATCCGCCTCGCGGCACATTCCCATCATCGCCATGACCGCCCACGCCATGAAAGGCGATCGGGAACGGTGCCTGAACGCCGGCATGGACGACTACCTGAGCAAACCGGTTTCACCGGAAATACTCTTGCAGAAATTGCAATATTGGATCCCGAAAAGTATCGGCACGCCTCCACCCGTGGAAATCATGCAGTTGCGACAACTTTTCGGAAACGATGACGAGATGATTCGCGAACTTTTGTATCATTTCCGTCCCTCGGCCAAGGAACTCCTGGACAAGCTCGCCGAGATGATCCAAAAAGAGGATGGAGAACGGGTACTGGAGGCGGCATTGGAACTCAAGGAAGCCTGTTCCAACATGGGGGTATCGGCCATGGCCCAACTGGCCCGGGTCATGGAGCAGGCGTCGTCCCACATGGAGTGGAACGAGGCCAAACGCACCCTGGAACGGCTGGAAACCGCCTTCCAGAATGTCGAAGCATTCATTGAAACCTTCTGATTCCACCACAAGGATGAACGATTTTGGGAGCCATGGAATTGACCGATGATGCGCGACGCCAGATCGAAGAGATTCTGCGTCATGCCGAGCGCCTTCTCGATGCCTCCTCGAACAGCACGCTGCGCCTGCGCCTGCAAACCATCCGTCAGGCCACCGACAGCCTGTTGTCCCAGTTGGACACCACCGAGTCGAGCGCAACGGCCCCGACGGGACTGCCCGAAACCCCATGCATTCCACCCGCGATCATTCAGGGCAATCCTCACATTCTGCTGGTCGAGGACAATCCCTTCACCCAGAAACTCATGACCCGTCTGCTGACCCAGCAGGGATACCGGGTTACCCTGGCCCAGAACGGTCACGAAGCCCTGGAAGAAATAAGCCGTACCCCCATGGATCTGGTGCTCATGGATTTGCGCATGCCGGTGATGGACGGATTCCAGGCCACCGCGGAAATTCGCCAACGGGAAAACCGTGGCACCGGTCGTCGTGTTCCCATCATCGCGGTGACCGCCCTGGTGGCCGAGGAGGAACAGCAACGCGCCATCGACGTGGGAGTGGACGGATACCATCCCAAACCGGTCCGGGCGGCGATCCTGTTCGCCGAAATGGAACGACTGTTGAACATCCAATCCGCCACCTCGCATTCAGCCGCCGCAACGGAGGATGACGAGGATGTGGAGATGATCGTGGACATGGACCGGTTGCTCAAAACCGTGGACGGGGACATGGAGTTGCTCAAGGAGATCACGGATCTGTATTTCACCGACGCTCCCCGCCAGATGGCCCGCATCGAAAGCGCCCTGACCATCGGCAATGCCAACGAAGTGCGGGAGGCTGCCCACAGCTTGAAAGGGGCCACGGGGGCTTTTGGTCGGGTTCGGGTTTACGATCTGGCCCTGGCCCTGGAACAGGCCGGAAAAAAAGGCGAACTGCGACACGCCGCGGAACTGTGGCACCAGTTGATCATCGCCTTGCGTACCATGGAAGAGACCATCCAAAAAGAGATCGTTTATTTGTCCGGAGAATCATCGTGACTCTGTTGCACCCTTTTTGCGCGTGGCGTCCCCGTTGTGGTCTGGAACAACGGGTGGCCGCTCCCCCCTACGATGTCCTCAACAGCGCCGAGGCCCGACGGATGGCCGACGGCGTACCCGAATCCTTTCTGCGGGTCTCCAAGGCGGAGATCGATCTGGATCCCGCCATTCCCACCCACGATCCACGGGTCTACGCCATGGCCAGGGAACGCTTTCAGGCGTTGCGCGCCGAAGGTATTCTGGTGCAGGATCCGGCGCCCTGGTATTACATCTACCGTCTGGTGATGAATGGTCGGGAACAGACCGGCGTGGCCGGAGTCGCCTCCGTGGCCGCCTACCTGGACGAGCGCATCAAAAAACACGAATTCACCCGACCGGACAAGGAAAACGATCGCACCCGTCTCTCCGACACCCTGGACGCCCACTCTGGACCAGTCTTTCTGACCCACCGCCACGATCCGACCATCAAACGGCTCACCGAATCCTGGATGGCCGACCATCGGCCCGTATACGACTTCGTGGCCAACGATCAGGTGCGGCACTCGGTGTGGACCGTGGATGATCCGGTGGTGATCGATGGCTTGCGTACCGCCTTCGACCGGTTGCCCGCCTTGTACATCGCCGATGGTCATCATCGGGCGGCGGCGGCTTCCCGGGTCCATCTGGCGCGCCGCAAGAGCGATCCGAATCCCGAGGCGCTGCATGGCTATTTTCTGGCGGTGACCTTTCCGGATACCCAGGTGCGCATCCTCGACTACAACCGGGTGGTCCGGGATCTCAATGGGCTGGACGAAACCCAACTGCTCGCCCGCATCGCCACGATCCCCCGGCTGACCTTGCTGCCTTCGGCTCAACCGGTACGCCCCTCCAGCCGTCACGAATTCGGCATGTACCTGAAGAATCAATGGTTCCGCCTCAAGATCGCCCTGGAGCCAGACCGGGAACACGATCCGGTGCAACGGCTGGATGTGACCATCCTGCAAGATCGTCTGCTCCATCCGATTTTAGGAATCGCCGATCCCCGTCAGGATCACCGCATCGATTTCGTCGGCGGCATTCGGGGTCTGGAAGCCTTGACGCAACGGGTGGACTCCGGCGAAATGGCGGTGGCCTTTTCCCTGTATCCCACGGCGTTGGACGAACTGATGGCCGTGGCCGATGCCGGCGAAGTCATGCCGCCCAAATCCACCTGGTTTGAACCCAAACTGCGGGACGGGCTGCTCGTTCAGACCTTCTGACCCCCACCCGCCCCCGATTTCGACACTTCCGCCTCCAGTGACCGGACTCTCCCCCGGCCCTGGGGGCGATGGTACTTCCCCCCGCAACACGCGACGCGACATCCCCCGAAGAGAAATATCCGGAATGGCCGTCTTCCTACCCAATATCACCATTTGGCTTATATATTGCTTGCAATAACCCGGTAACCATCACCCCAGCCATCAAACGCCAGTACCGGAAAAACCCGCCATGACGCCTGTTCCAACCCCATTGGCCCCGCCATCTCCCCCGCCTGAGAACTGGGCCGTCGACAGCTTTTATTTCCTGCCCGAACTGGCCCATGCTGCCGCCCGGCAAAATCGTCCGGTCAAATTGGCCCATCCCACCATCATCGGACAACAAGTCTGTTATTATCCCGGTCCCCCGGTGCCCTATGCCACCCCCAACATGGTGGCGGTCCCCATGGAGGACGCGGTCGACTTTTTCGCCTTCACCCGCTACCGCCGGCCCTCCAAACTGGTACTGCCCGTCGAATGGCCCGAAGAAAAACAACCCGTCGCCCTGGCATGGTTGAGCAAGACCCTTTCAGCCGCCCTGTCGCTCCGCAACACCGTGCAAGAGCGGTTGACCCAGACCATTCGACGCTCCACCGTGACGTTTTCAGCCAGACAACCCCTGCGGATCTATCTGGGCAGCAGCCGCTTGACGACGGTGATGCAATACACCTCCAAAGGCATTGCCAAGGCCCTGGAGGAGCTGGGTCATGAAGTGACGCTGGATCTGGAACAAAACGGCCTGGAACAGTTGCATTTCTTTCATCATATCGACAAGATCGCCACCATCAATCCCCATTTGACCATTTGGGTGAACCACCTCAACAACTACATGCTCAGTCCGGAAGTGGTCAATTGCGCCTGGTTCCAGGATCCCATGTCCCAGATCGTCTCCGGTCAACCCCTGCCGTTGCGCAGCCGGGACGTGATCTTCTCCTTAAGCCCGGAAATCGACCATTATCTGCGCGGCTGCGGCGTCGAACACATCCAACGCCAATTCATGTGCGTGGATCATACCCTGTTCCGCGTCATGCCCGAGGTGCGTCGGGAACCCAAAGTGGTGTTTGTGGGCAGTTCCTACCGGCCCCACCTGTCGAGCCTGCAAAACCAGCCCGGTTTTGAGGCCTTCATCGGCGCGTTGCAAGAGGCCTTCGCGCAGGGCCACCCGTTTCATCAAGGTTTTGTGCTGGAGACCGGACGACGCCATGGCATACTCCTGAACGACAGCTACTGGTCCTATGTGGCCAATTACATCGTGCGGGATACCACGGTGCGTTGGTTGTGCGCCAACCCCACCACCAAAGTGGAGATTTATGGTCGATACTGGGATCAGGATCCGCTGGTGGCCCCCCATTACAAAGGGGAACTCCCCCATGGCCCGGCCCTGGCCGAAGTGTACAACTCGGCCTCCATGGCCTTGTGCGTCATCGTCAAGGAGCTCAACTCCCAGCGACTGGCGGAAATCGCCGCCTGCGGCGCGGTACCGCTGATCTATGACACCCGGGATCTGGCGGAACCTCCCCACTGGGATGAGGACGCCCTGTTTTTCCGCACCCAGGAGCAGTTGAACGCCTGCCTGCGACAACAACGACCCATGGGCAATCCGGAACGCATTGCCCTCCCTTTTCACTATACCACGTTGGCCCGCACCTTCCTGCGGGAGGTGGAACGGCTGACCGGAGTTGAAACCCTGCAATGATGACACATCCCTGTGGCCAATTGAGTCCCAGAGGGGTTCTGGATATGGGCAGACGCTGCCCTCACTCCTGCACCTTCTGTTTCTACAGTTTCTACGACAACTCCGACGACCAGTTTCATTATCTGCGTCGCGCCCCCTGGGTTTCCGGGGAGGCGTTGCGCCGGGTGCTGGACAGTTTCGTCTCCTGGGGGCTGACCCATTTCGACTATACCGGCGGGGAACCCTCCCTCCACCCGGAGTGCGTCGAAATCACCCGCTACGCCCATCGGGAACTGGGGCTGAAAGGCCGGATGATCTCTTTGGGCATGTTTCTGCTGGCACCCCGCCCGCGGGGTGGCGTGCTGCTGGATGACCTGCTGGATGCGGGACTGGATGATTTTCTTTTCTCGTTCCACACTGCGGATCCTGCTCTTTTCAAGCAGCTGACCGGGGCGGAACTGGACAAGCTGCACCGGGTGATGGATAACCTGGACGATCGGGGCTTTTCTTATTGCATCAACATCGTGGTGTCGTCGCTCAACGAGCAGACCCTGGCCGAGACCGTCGCGGCCCTGGGGGGACGGCGGGTGCGAATGGTCAATTTCATCATGATGCGCATGGACTGGGGCTTGCGCAACCGCCCCAACATCGCCATCGCCAAAAAGGGACGTCTGACCCACACCATCCGCCATCTGACCGCCGCCGTGGACCTGTTGAACCAGGCCGGAATCGCGGTCAACATTCGCTACGCCCCCTATTGTCTGCTCAAGGGTTACGAACGCCACATCGTCGGCTACAAGGGATTGCAACTCGACCCCTACGAGTGGCGCAACGGCACCCTGGCCGCCAGCGAGGGGGTTCCCTATCTGAAATGCCACACCCTCAATGAACACCGTCATGAGGTGGTTCCCCGGTTTGAAAACGATCCGGTCTACAAACTGGTGTTCGGTCCCCAATGCGCCGGGTGCGGCCTGCGTCCGATCTGCGACGGCGCAGACGCCTTCTACATCGAAGAGTTCGGCTGGGAGGAGTTCGTCCCCTACGCGCCACCGGTCATCCACGATTATGTCCATTTCCGCCACGATTATCCGGGTGTGTTTCTCCTGAAAGAGCAGCCGCATGAATAAACTCACCATCCTCCTCACCACCCAAAACCGGCGGGCCACGCTGCAACGCGCCCTGGAGGCGATTTTCGCCACCGTGGATCCGGCCATCCCCTTCGAGGTGCTGGTGGCGGACGATGGTTCCACGGACGACACCCCGGCCTTTCTGAACGCCCTGGCCGGGTCGAACCCCTCCGTCTCGACGCTGCGCAATCCCACCGCCCGCGGACCCGCCGCCGCCCGCAACCGGGGCATCCGACAGGCCAGCGGGGATTTTGTGCTGATCGCCGGGGATGACGTGATCTTTCAGGCCGGGGCCATCGGGCTTTTATACCACCACGCCCTCACCCATGACATGAGCCGCGCCTCGGTGATCGGCAACATCGGCCCCTGTCCGGAAGGAATCACCCCCTTCGAGCACTGGTGCAGCCACGGGGGTTCCCAGTTCACCCACTACCGGATCCAGGAGTCCGAACGCCTGGATTGCGGCGAGGCCTATTTCTACACCAGCAACATTCTCACCCCCCGGACCCTGCTCCTGGAATACCCCTTCGACGAAAGTTTTCCTTATCCCCGTTACGAAGACCGAGAACTGGGCTACCGGTTGCGTCGGGCCATCGGGCATGTGATCCACTATGAAAAAAACGCCCTGAGTACCCATCGCCATCCCCTGCGGTTTGCCAATTGGCTGACGGGTTTCAAGACCTTCGTCTGGTCCGCGCTCCACTTCGCCAATCTTTACCCCCACGACGCGACCTTGGCCAGACAGTTGGGACTGGAGCGGGCACGAAACGAAACCCGCTTCGATTTCAGCGCGTTGACCGTGGCCGCGGAAACTCTGAACGCCAAACATCCGCTTTATTTTTCGGAGGATCCGACCATCAGCGGCCCGGCCCGGCAGGAACTCGGTCAAGGATTCCGGCTGATTCAGGAGTTCTTCCGGATGATGTATTTCCGGGAGTGGCTCACCCTGCCACCCCAGTACGATGCCCGTCACGATCTCCACGCCAACCAGGCGGCCACGCGGCTGCTGGCGCAACTTTCCGGAGCGTTGTAACCCCCATGCCTCCCGATCCGACCGACTTTCTCACCCCCCTGACCGCCCTGCTGGGGCAAAAGCCTTTGGGCAACCGGGAAATTTGTCTGATCGTGCCGCCGTTTCACGACGCGGAGACGATCCAACCCGCCATTGCCAAGGCGCGCCGGTACATGACCCACATTCCCTATGGTCTGCTCTGTCTGGCGGCGGCGGTCCACCAGCATCTCAGCGGCTGGCGGGTGCGCATCGTGGATTTGAACACCGAAAACCTCTTGCAGGCGGTGTTGGAACAACCCCACGGTTATGACCACCTGATGGAGACCATTCCCACCGGTTGCGCCCTGTACGGGGTCTCGTGGATGTTCGTCTCCGCCGAACAACCGGCCCTGGAAATCATGAAACGGCTCAAGGCCCGAGGGGTGTTTCTGGTGGCCGGCGGGGTGCAGGCCTCCTTCGACGCCGAGTCGCTGGTGGAGGGATGGGTGGATCTGGTGGTCAAACGGGAGGCGGAATTCACCCTGGTGCGGCTGCTGGCGTTGTGGGAGTCGGTGCAGACCGGACAACCCTGGGTTCCCCCCACAGGCCCGGACGAGTGGGTCAATCTGGTGTTTCGCCACGAGGGGATCACCCATCGGCTGCCGGAACGGTTTCAGCAACCCCCCACATTGGACATCCGGGAAGAGTATCGCAAGGTGAACCTGCCCGACTATTCCCGGGCCGGAGCGCCGAGTGTCTGGGTGCGGCTGCTGGCGGGAGAAGAGAAACTCTTTGCCAATGTCTTGAATGTGCGGGGATGTCGGGCGCGTTGCACCTTTTGTCAGGTGGCGGAATACAATGGTCGCGGGGTGCGTCCCAGAGGCTTCGAGGATGTGGCGGCGGAAATCGCCTTTTTGTACCACGAGAAGCAGGTGCGGCACATCGAATGGGTGGATGACGACTTTCTCGCCCATCCCGATCAGGCGCTGGCCCTGCTCCAGGCCATCGCCGCCATGGGCCTGCCGGATCTGACCTTTTCGTGCATCAACGCTTTGATGGCCAGCTCCATCGACGCCACCATCGCCCAGGCCCTGGACGACGCCGGATTCCGGCATGTGGGCTTCGGGGTGGAGTCCGGCAGCGTGGCCCGGCTCAAGCAGTTGCGCAAGCCGGTCTCGTTGAGCAAGGTCAAACAGGTGTGCGAACTGCTGAAAACCCGACATCCCCGCATCTGGATCCATGCCAATTTCATGCTGGGCTACCCGGACGAGACCATCGGCGAACTGCTGAACACCTTCGAGTACGCCCGTGGGTTGCAAATCGACTGGTGCGCCTGCACGGTGTTGATTCCGCTGCAAAACACCCCGATTCACAAGGAGCTGTCCGAACGGCAGGATGATCACGCCACCCGACGCCTGGGACAGCGCAACGCCACCTTGGCCAGTCCGGGACGGGATCTGGCCTATCAGAAAAAAAGCTATGACGACAAGTTCGCCAAGGTGATCGATTTTCGCGCCCTGGATCCAACCAGACCGGCCACGCGGGAGGAGATCCAGCAGTTTCACGTCTTTTTCACCGTGTTCGTCAACCTGCTGAACAATGTCAATCTGGGACCGACCGGGCAGCCGGAACGGATGTTGCGCATGACCGAAGACACCCTGCGGGCCTATCCCATGGATCCGGTCTCCTGGATGATTCACGCCGAATGCGCCAAACGGTCCCACGACTGGCCCCGGCATGAGTGGGCCATGGGCAGACACCGTCAGGCTTTGGCCGATTCCCGGTTCTGGCAGGAATTCTTTGAACTTTATGGAGTGGTGCCCTGGTCATGAACGATACGACATCCCCGTTGATCCCGGTCTGGATGGGAGATTTCAGCCATCACAGCAACACCTTCCGCACCTTTCCCCTGGGTGTGGGCACGGTGGCGGCCTATGCCCACCGGGCGTTCAAGACGAGTCACACGTTTCACATTTTCAAGTCCGCCGAGACTTTTTTCCAAACCAGTCTGGAGGCGGCCCCGACCATCGTCGCCATCTCCAGTTATGTCTGGAACGCCAAACTGACCGAAGCCCTGCTGGTGCGTCTGAAACAACGCCATCCCCGAACTGTCGTCATTCTGGGTGGACCCAACTATCCTCTGGAACCGAACAAACAACGGGAATTCTTCCAGACCCGGCCCTGGCTGGATTTTTTTGTGGTGGGAGAAGGAGAAGTCCCCTTCGCCGCGTTGCTGGGACAGTTGATGGCGGCAGACAACGACCCGGAGCGGCTGAAGGCCTCCGGTCAGACGTTGCCGGGATGCCATTATCTGTATCAAGGCCAACTGGTCACCCATCCCACCCCCAAACGGCTGACGGATCTGAACCAGATTCCCTCCCCCTACCTGGACGGCTTGCTGGACCACTTCTTTCCGCAACACTTGAGTCCGTTGCTGCAACTGGCCCGGGGATGTCCCTTCGCCTGCACCTATTGCAGCGAAGGGGATGACTATTACAACAAGATCCGCCACTACGACACCGCCCGCTTTGAAGCCGAATTGCGCTACATCGCGGCACGGATTCCCGACAAGGAGATCACGCTGCATCTGGCGGATTCCAATTTCGGCATGTTTTCCCAGGACGTGGAAGCCTGCGCGGCGATTCGTCGGGTGCAAGACGAGTTCGGCTGGCCGATCCGCATCGACACCTCCCTGGGCAAAAACCGGGTGGAAACCATCTTGAACGCGGTCAAGCAACTCAAATACGGCACGGTCTGGTACAGCGCCGCGTTGCAAAGCACCTCCGAGAACGTGTTGCGCAACATCAAACGGCGCAACATCTCCACCGGACAACTGTTCGCCACCGCCCGGGCCACCAGCGCGTACAACAAAGGCACCAACTCCGAAATCATTCTCAATCTGCCGGGAGACAGTCGCGCCGATCACCTGCATACCGTGCGCGAAATCATCGAAGGGGGCATCTCCCGGATTCGGATGTACACCCTGCTGTTGCTCACCGGCACCGAGATCGAAACCGCAGCCCATCGGCAGCAGTTCGGCTTGAAGACCCGCTTCCGGGTGCTGCCCCGCAACTTCGGTCATTACCAACTGGACGGCGAGCGGGTGCCGATTGCCGAAATCGGCGAAATCATCGTGGAAAGCGACAGCATGGATTACGAGGCTTATCTGTATTGCCGTCTGTTCGATCTATCGGTGGAGGTCTTTTACAACGATCACTATTTCCTGGAAGTGGAAGGACTGCTGGAGCATCTGGGTCTGTCGATGTTCGATTTCGTCCTGGCCTGTCACGATCTGCTGGAGGCGTATCCCCGGGAGTTGCGGGCCATCTACCAGGGATTGCAGGCGTCGATCGAAAAAGAGTTGTGGGAGTCCCAGGAGAAGCTGGAAGCCTTCATCCAGATCCCCGGCAATCTGGAACAGTATGCCGAGGTGGAGCACGAAAACAGTCTGGCCACCAACCGTGCCCTGGCGGTATTCACCTGCGGGGATCAGTTGCACGACATCGCCCGGCGGGGTCTGTTGGCCCTGTTGGAACGGGCCGGACGGCTGGACGAGTCCATGACCCGCTATGTGGAAGAGATGATCCGCTTCAGTTGGCAACGCAAACGGGGCCTGCTGGAGCCGCATCATGTCTATCAAGACGCCTTCGCGTTCGATTTCCAGGCATTGGCCAAGAACGGATTCCACGGCGACCCCCTGGCCTCCCAACGTCCCCAGGAGCGCCGTTACTCCTTCTGGCATGAGCCAGAAGTGGCCTCAGACATCACCCGACTGTATCGACAAGGCCAAACCCCGGTGGCCGGGATTCGCAATATTCTGTTCTACTCCATCGCGGCCAACCCGGCGGATCACTATTATCGCTCTTTCGCCGCCGCCTGACCGCCATCCGCTCCAGAGAGGTTCACGGGTGGGCCGAAGGCCAACCAGCTCACCCGGACCTCTCGGGGTCGCTCCTCGATACACCGTATCGTTACAATTCAAGACGTTTGATGGAAAACGTATCTGCAACAGCTTTGGCATGTTGTTGCAAAGGCTCTGTTTGAGATTGTTTCCAACCTTCCAGCACTTCCCGATAGCTGCATGCCACAAAGACCACTTCGTCATTGCGTACCGCCTGCGAGAACAAGGCCACTTCCTGGCGATGTTCCTCCACCATTCTGACATCTATCGGTCGTTGATCTGGCCACATCATTGGTTCGGCGTACAGATAATAAAGAACTGGACATTTCCCATGATTGCGTCTGCCAGGTTGGACCTCGGTGCGAAGAGCGAAAGCATGTTTGATGAGTTGGGCCGCATCCAAATGTTGGAAGGTCATTGACTGGTTGTTTAAAGAGTCGCGCATGTTTTCGTAACCGGTCATCCGATCCCCCCAAACCAAACGCCAGTAGGCTTCGGCGAAGTGGACGGCAGGATGTGCGCGAAAAGGTTCGTAGCGCTTCGATTCTACGCCGATCAATGCCGAATGGGTGGTGATCAACACATCCAGGCAGGGATGACGTCCACCACTCCAAGGAAACTTCACGATCTGTTCGAGCGCCAGGGTCTGTACGGGCCATCCGCACTCCTGGCAACCCGGCAAGACAGGAAGAAGGTCAGGCTGTTGGAGAAAATAACCGAATGCATTCGCCACCAATGCCGCCGAAGATTCTGGATTCGCGAATTTTCCACTTTGGATTTCGCTGCCTGGTGCCGCATCGTAACAGGCGCGAATCTTCTCTTCGGACACTCCGGGCAACACAATGATGCTGGGTTTTAATCCTTCTGGCTGCGTTTGCATGGCTACACCGATTTGATCCGACCTGTGGACGGATCCCAGGTCGCAAGACGCATGGCTACTCCTCCCGTCCAGTCATGGAACTGACGAATCAGATGTTCCGCAAAGGGTTTGGCTTTTCTTTTGCGACCGGCATGGTGATAAAAATCGTCAGGAGCGATGATACACCCCATGACAGGCAGTTCTGACGGCAAGTGAAGATCAGGATTGCGGAGATGAAACAAAATCTTTGCCGCATCGCTGAGTTGCAGCAATTTAAGTTGCCGCATGTTCTCTACAACGGCATACCATACATGATTCGCCTCGGACTTGACTTCACAGATTGCCAATAGATACTCCGCATCCTTGCGCAGAAGCAAAAAAAGATCGGCTTCCACATTCCCGCGTCGTCCTCCGCCAGGATCCGTGGTTAAAGGCATGGCGTTGATGCCATCAATCACCTGATATCCCAGAAAATTCAGTCTATGGAACTGATCGATCAGGATTTCATGTTCCATTTGATGTTCACCGGGATTCGGTCTGCCGCGATCCCCCCGGCGATATCGATCATCGTCCCGCAGTTGCGGATCGACGCCCCGCTTCCACCCCCCCGGGACAGGTTGATTCCAAAGTTGTCGCAAACTTTCGATACGTTGTTGAGGTTCAGGCAGATCCGATCCAGTATAACTCATCAGATCGTCCCAACGTTGGCGCCACGCCTGAAAAGAATCTGTTGCCTGGACACTATGCGAAGGACTATCCGCAGCCATGGAGCGTTTCACAGGTTCGATTATTCCTTGATAGGTCTCGGCGACATGATGGACAAATTCGTCAAGAGAATGAAAGTTTATTGCTCTTGCTGTCAACTCTCTTTCCAAATTTTCACAGGGTGGCTTCATTCGGATAGTGTAACTGTATTGGCCCAATTGATTCTTCTCAGTACAGACATTGACCGTTTGTGATTTGGCTCCGGTGGCAACTTTTACCTTACGACCACAGATTGTCAACATAAGAGCTCCATTGCTTTACATATATTGCACGACCCATCCGGCGAATCACGATTATCGTTCCTTTTCCTCCGCCTGACCGCCATCCGCTCCAGAGAGGTTCACGGGTGGACCGAAGGCCAGCCAGCTCACCCGGACCTCTCGGGGTCGATCCTCGACGCGGGTGACCAGCAACACGGTGAACCCACCGGCATCCACCTCTTCGGCGCTCACCAGAAACTGGATCTTCTCCTGATTGAAATCAATGCCCACCAGACCCATCATCACCCGGGGAGGCTGAGCAAAGGGTTTGGAAAACGCCACCCGCTGCCGAAACTCCCGGGCGCGGGTGAACAGACTGGCCAGACGCCACTCCTTGTCCTCCTGACGGGCCAAGACACTCCCGCTCTCCAACCGCTCACCGGGAGTCGGCATCAGGGCTTGCAACGCGGTCAAACGGCTCTGTTGTTCCCGCAAGCCGGTTTCCAAAGCCACGACCCGCTCAGCCATCCTCGTCACCTGGGACCGTTCGGCCTCCAGGGTGGCCACGGCGCTCCGCAACCGGTTCCACTCCCCGCCCAGCAGCCAGTCTTGCCAGTTGTTGCGGATGGACTGCCCATCACGCTCCCCGGCACCACTCCCGGCGCCGCCCACAGGCAACCCGCCCCTGAAAACCAGCACCCCGACCAGAATCACTACCAGGGTCAACGACATCCAGAACCAGCGTGCCATGCCCACTCCTTTTTTCCACTACCGCCTCGATGAACCAAACCCCAGCCAACGTTTCCAGCTCTTCGGTTCGCTGATACGCGCCATCTCTTGCAAATAGCCCGGATGGTTGATCCCCAGGCGCGCTTCCAACTCCAACGCCCGGGATTCCAGTTCCCGGCGTTGTTCCCAGGGGATGACGCCGGGACCGGCGAACAGAATTTCATTGTTGAAACCGGGCACGGTCAGACTCCAGGCCGCCTGGGGAAAACGTCGCCGGATCGCCTCGGTGCCCTGATGAAACAAGGCCCCATCCGAACGGATCAGGTTGATCACCAACACCCCGTGAGCCGTCAACCGCTCATGGGCCTGGGCGAATACCGGATCCGCGTACACCCCCCGGGCCATGCCCACCTGATCGAAGGCATCCAACAAAATCAGGTCATAACGCCGCTCGGGACGCGTGCGGCTCATCCGTTCCACGAAAAGGGCGCCATCTTCCACAAACAAGGTCAAGCGGGGATCCGTGGGCACATGGAAGAACTGTCTGGCCAACGGGGGCAACAACGGATCGTTTTCCACCACATCCATATGACAACCGGGAAAATGGTGCAGCAAAAATTTGACCATCGACCCCCCGCCCAGACCGATCATCAACACCCGGAACGGGCGATTCTCGGCCAGAACCTCCAGAAAGAGCAATCCGGCCATCATGCGACGGGTGTAACGCAGTACCAGCAGGTTGGGATCTTCCAGGGACATGCGGCTTTGGGTCAGATGGCTGTCGAAAGCCAGGGTGCGGAAATGACGATCCTCCACCACCTCCACCACCCGACCCCCATGGGGCCGACGATACAGCATGCGTCTGTCCTCGGGGCACATGGCGGTTCCTTATCCTTTGGGTCTGGGCCGACTGGCTCCCACGTGACGCCGGGGCACGAACCGCTGCACCCGTGGGGTCTGCTGACGGGCCTGCCAGCAAGGGTCACACACCGGATGCACATGACGCGGAACCAGAGCCGTGCCGCACACGGAACAGTGACGTTCCAGTTTCTTTTCCCGTTTCAACAAGACGCCGATCTCCCGGTTGATCTCCCGACGGCGGTTTTCCGCCAGTTCCAGATCGGGAAAATGCCGCGGAAACCGGAAATGCAACCAGCAGTACAGACTGACGATGCGCATGGAGGTTTCCAGCAATCCCAGCCGTCCCCCGCCGCCCTCCCGGTCGTCCGGCAGCACCTTGGACAACGGCAGCACCCGATCCCGGGCCACGGTGGCGGTCATGCTCTCGAAAGCCGACACCGCCAAGCTTTCCCGCAAAGGCACCGGGGCCGCGGACAAGGCGAACCGGGTGGACAGATCCAATCCCTTGTGACGATCGGCGATGCGGGCCAGCACGATCTGATCCTCCAGATCCGACAACTCGTAGACCGTCGGATCGGGTTTGACCATCTGGATGAAAATGGAGAACAGTCGGGCCAAAGCGGGATTGCGCTCTCCCCGCAGGGAGGCGATGGCCAGCAGATGATCGAGATTGGGGGCCAGATGGGCCCGACGGATGGAGCGGGGATCGGCGCGAAAGGCGGCGGTAATGCGGTGCATGGGAATCTGGTAGGTGCCGATGAACCCCACCTCGTTCTTGCCGAACCGTCCGGCCCGTCCGGCGATCTGCCGCACCTCCATGGGGGTGAGGGGATGTTCCACCCGGTTGATGAACTTGCTGTCCTGGGCAAACAGAATGGTGCGGATCGGCAGATTCAACCCCATGCCGATGGCGTCGGTGGCCACCAGCAGTCCCGCCTCGCCGCTGGCGAAACGATGGGCCTGCAACCGACGCACCTCCGGGGGCAAGGCGCCATACAGCACCGCCGTGGCCATGCCGGTACGCTGTTCGATTTCGGCCTTCAATCCCAGCACCGCCGAACGGGAAAACACCACGATCGCCGTGCCCGGCTCCAGTTCCCGCACGTTTTTGACCGGCTTTTGCAGCAGTTGCAACGGGGCGAGACGCTCCAGATGGTGGACCTGATACGGATCGCCGGTCAAAGCCAAAAGTTTTTCCACCGCCGGTCGGGCCTCGGGGGCGCCGATGATCTGCAACGCCTCGGCCCGCGCCCCTAAAATCGCCTGGGTCCAGGCCCAACCCCGGTCCGGATCCCCCAGCATCTGGGCCTCGTCGATGACGCACACCTCATAATGGTTGCCCAGGGGCAACATTTCGATGGTGCAGGCGGTATGACGGGCACCCGGGACCATCACCCGCTCCTCCCCGGTGACCATGTTGCAAGGCACCCCCCATTCGTTGAGGGTCTCGGCCACCTCCAACGCCAACAAACGCAACGGCGCCAAATAGATGCCGTTGTCGGCTTCGATCAGGCGTTGCAACGCCTGATAGGTCTTGCCCGAATTGGTCGGCCCCAGAAACAGGGTCACCTGACGCGACTGCTCCCGTGCCGGAAAAAGGGCGTGGAATTCATGAATCCGGGTGATGGCCGTGGTTTCCCGTTGCAGGCGGATTTGATCCAACGCCTTGTGCAACCGGCCAAAATAGTGCCAATAGGGAAACAGGAACAACGCTTCCGGGTTCTGGGTCTCCTCCCGGATGATGGGCCGGTCCGCAGCCCGGGTCTCTTCGTTGACCTCCTCCCCCCCCTCGGCCACCACCGCCTGGAAACGGTGCTCCCGATAGGCGTCGAGGGCCTCCCGCCAGCGGGTGGTCTCCGAAAAAGGCAGCTCCCGTCCCTCGGATCGGGCCAGACGACGGATTTCCCGCCGGGTTTCCAGCAGGTCATCCCGTTGCGCCAGCAGATCCCGCAGAGCCTCTTCCGCATCCAAAGGGGGCTGTTGCGCCAATCCCTCGCGCCAGCGGCTCAATCCGGATGACACCTGCTGCCAGGCATCGATCCAGTCGGTCACGGGATCGGGTCGTTCATGCGCCTCCTCCCCGGCATTCTCCTCCCGGACAGCCGGCTCCGGCGAAAGGATCTCCGGAGCGGCCAGGGACAAGGAATCCGGAACCATCTCTGGCATCAATCCGGATGAATCGGACGGCGTGTCATGTTCCATGGCGGGAGTGGCAAACTCGGTGCAGGGGTTATGAAAACCAAAGCCTCGGAAGGATCGGAAATCTCAATGATGGATTCTCCCCCGATCCGGAGCGAAGCGCAAGAGACCGGAAAGACAAACACCTTTCCCCGTCCGAACCCCGAAGGATTACATTCTTTCCTGTATCTTGGAACCGTTCCTGGCGTAAACTGTCTGTTGACCTTCATGGATTCCCCCTTATTATCCATCACCATCGAGGAAACACCGACGTGTCTGACTGGCATCCCCAATCCTGGAAACAATTCACGGCCCTCCAGCAACCCGATTGGCCCAACGCCCAAACCCTGGAAGAGACCTGCGGCAACCTCTCCCGCTATCCTCCTTTGGTGTTCGCCGGTGAAGTGCGGGCGCTCAAGGAACATCTGGCCAAGGTGTCACGGGGCGAGGCTTTTTTGCTGCAAGGCGGGGATTGCGCCGAATCCTTCAACGATTTCACCGCCAACTCCATCCGCGACAAGCTCAAGGTGCTGTTGCAGATGGCGGTGATCCTCACCCATGGCATCTCCAAGCCGGTGATCAAGGTGGGTCGCATCGCCGGGCAGTACGCCAAGCCCCGCTCCAGCCCCTTTGAAACCCAAAACGGCGTCTCCTTGCCCAGTTTCCGGGGGGAGTCGGTCAACGATCCGGCCTTCACCGAAGAGGCCCGCCTGCCGGATCCCATGCGTCTGGAACGGGCCTATTTCCAGTCCGCCAGCACCTTGAACCTGTTGCGCGCCTTCACCCATGGGGGTTTCGCCAATCTGGGACGGGTCCACACCTGGAATCAGGATTTCGTGGCCAACAGTCCCCAGGGGCAACGCTACGCCCATCTGGCCGACGAACTGAGCAAAACCCTCGATTTCATGCGGGCCATCGGCCTCAACACCCATAACACTCCGGCGTTGCAGGAGGTGGAGTATTTCACCAGTCACGAAGCCTTGATCCTGGAATACGAAACCGCCCTCACCCGGCAGGACTCCCTCACCGGGGACTTTTACGACTGTTCGGCGCATATGATCTGGATCGGCGAACGGACCCGGCAACCGGATGGGGCCCATGTGGAATTTCTGCGTGGGGTCAAGAATCCTTTGGGGGTCAAGATCGGACCCAAGGCGTCGGTGGACGATATCCTGAAATTATGCGACCGGCTCAATCCCGACAACGAACCGGGACGCCTGACCCTGATCGGTCGCTTCGGACACGATCAGATCGCCAAGGCGCTGCCTCCCCTCCTGCGGGGCATCCAGCAGGAGGGTCGGGCCATCGTCTGGAGCTGCGATCCCATGCACGGCAACACCTACACCGCGCCCACGGGCCTGAAAACCCGTGCCCTGGATCACATCCTGAGTGAATTGCAACAGTTCTTTCAAATCCTCCAGTCCGAGAAGGTCTGGCCGGGAGGGGTTCACTTTGAATTGACCGGGGACAACGTGACCGAATGTGTCGGCGGTTCCCACGACATCCGGGAAGAACAGTTGTGCGAACGCTACGAGACCACCTGCGATCCCCGTCTCAATGCGGCCCAAAGCCTGGATGTGGCCTTTCTTGTCGCCGAAGCGATGCGTTCGTTTCCGCAGCAGTGAAACCGGGCCATTCGGGACGAAAAACGATGGTGGGACGCAAACACTTGCCTCCCTTGGGAAACAGTGGCGAGGCCAATTGAGTCGCCTGGAAATTCATGGCTCACCTCCGCCCATGGAAAGGTCCAGACGGGTCCAACCGGTCTGACGCGAAACACCGGACAGACCACGGCCCAGACCAAATGACCACCCGCGAATGGCGGATTCCGGCATGTTCGCATGCCGGACCGTCTCGCGGACAAATCCTTTGGCGATCAGGCCATTGACGAAGGCGCCCTTTTTGGTATCGTGGATTTCAATCGTCGTCATGTCGTTTCTCCTCGTTTTCCATCTTTTTTAAATGGGCTGACCGGATGGCTGTGGCCAGATCAAGCCTTGGTAGTAGAGTCCGCATAGCTCCTGGCCACCCCCCAAGAAGAACAGCGCACCGGGCCAAACCTTTTGGCTTTACGACCCGATGACGGGGCATGGTGCGTCAATTTCTCATAAGGTTGCACACCACCTGTGTGGGGTGCGTTTGGTTCCGGTCTGGCCGTTGACTGATGCCCTGAGAGCATGCAAGCCATTTGCCAACATGCATTAATTGTTGCTCCATTGTCGATCAATTTTACTTAACCAATATAAATCAATTCAATAGAGCAACACAGCTCCACCTGCCCGCTCCCTGACACAACCGGGTGAAACCATGACATGTCAAAAAACAAGCGCAGCGGGATGGCTGTACCGACACCTCCAACCGGACTATAATCCCGCAGCTTGACGCCTTCTTCGTTCACCCCCACCTTGCCGACGGAAAAGACCACACCATGGAACCCGAACTGTTTCTTTTTGACTTCTGCCCCTATTGCCAGCGGGTGAGCATCGCGGTTGCGCACCTGTCGATTGCCCATCAGGCGGTGGCCATGGGGGCCGGTGATCGTCCCTCCTGGTTCGGGGAGGTCTCCCCCCAGAAAACCGTTCCCGCCATGCGGGTCGGATCGGTGAGTCTGTTCGACTCGTCGGTGATCACGGAATATCTCAACGAGTGGGCCCAGGGGGGCATGCTGCCCGCCGATCCGCTGGAACGGGGGGTATGCCGTTCCTGGATCGGTCAGGCCGGTCACTGCCAGGGATTGTTCACCCAGATGTGCATGGGAGTCGGTCAGGAGGGATTTGAAACCGCCCGCAACGGGTTGATCACCGCCTTGGAAACTTTTGAAATCGGTCCTTTGGCCCAGGGCATGAACGGCTTCAATGGGCCAACATTGTCCCTGGTGGACGTGGCCATGGCCCCGCTTTTCACCCGGATTGCCCATGTGGAGCGATTTCATCCCATTCTGCCGGCCATCGGACTGGAACGGTTGCGGGCATGGTCGGCGCGACTGCTGGCCGAACCCGTGGTCATCGGCTCGATCCCGCAGAATTTTCCCATGTTTTTTCAGCGGTTTCTCAAGAACAAGGCGGCTGGCGGATATCTGACGGCACGACTCGACTCCCAGGGTTGAAACCGGAAGCCCAAAGCGGACAAAAAAAATGGGGGCGGAAAGCGGGCGTTTCAGATGGAAAAATGATTGCCCGAACACCGGTTGGGACGATCCGGCATCTCCCGCAACCGCTCCCGGTCTTCCGTGTGCAGCCGGGAGCCTTGCAGCCCGGTGGCCAAAGCCCGAATCAGGGTGATGGCCCACGGGGGCAACTCCGGATGCAACCGGTAATAGACCCATTGCCCGGCCCGCCGGTCCAAAACCACATGATGTTCCCGCAACGTCCCCAGATGGCGGGAGATCTTGGGTTGCACCTCGGACAGGGCATGTCCGAATTCACAGACACACAGCTCGGTTTCGGCCAACAGCAGCATCACGCACCGCAACCGGGTTTCGTCCACCAGGGATTTCAGCAGAATTTCGGGAGTCACCATCACGCACCTCATATCTCAAAAGGCGAATATATCGGATTCCGCCCTCACCCGTCAATTGCCTTCCGGCATGCCACCCACAGTTGACCCATCCGTGGGGCGTGGTGCCCAGGTTTCCGGAAGCGCCACCAGCGGATCATGACCATACCTCCATCCATCGTGCGCCAACCATGGTCAAGCCCCACCCATTCGTGGCATAATTTTGGATCGATCAGCTCTTCATCTTCACTCCCAAACCGACACGCAGCGGGCCGGAAACCACCATGTCTCAAACCTTTCTCGAATTTGAACGCCCCATCGGGGAGTTGATGTCCAAAATCGACGATCTGCGCCGTCTTTCAAACAGCTCGGATATCAACATCTCCCAGGAAATCGCACGCCTGGAACAAGAGACCATTCATCTGACCGAACGGATCTTCACCAAGCTCACCCCCTGGCAAAAAACCCTGCTCTCCCGTCATCCGGATCGTCCGTTCACCACCGACTATCTGGAATCGGTCTTCAGCGGCTTCACGGAACTCCACGGGGACCGGGTTTTCGGGGATGACGAATCGATCATCGGCGGATTGGCCACCATTGATAGCATCGACGTGATGGTGATCGGCCAGGAAAAAGGCCGGGGCACCAAAGACAAGGTACGTCGCAACTTCGGCATGCCCAAACCCGAAGGCTATCGCAAGGCGTTGCGCTTGATGAAACTGGCGGAAAAATTCAAGCTGCCGGTCATCTGCCTCATCGACACCCCTGGCGCCTATCCGGGCAAAGGGGCCGAAGAACGGGGCCAGGCCGAAGCCATCGCCCGCAACCTCAAAGAGATGGCCGCACTCCAGGTGCCCATTCTCAGCGTGATCATCGGTGAAGGGGGTTCCGGCGGGGCATTGGCGTTGGGGATGGGCAATCGGGTGTTGATGATGCAGTACGCCACCTATTCGGTCATCTCCCCGGAAGGGTGCGCCTCCATCCTGTGGAAAGATTCCACCAAAGCGGAACTGGCCTCCGAGGCCCTACGCCTGACCGCCCCGGATATCCTGGAACTCAAGGTGATCGACGAGATCATCCCGGAACCCATCGGCGGCGCCCATCGCAACCCGGAAGAGACCGCGAATCTGCTCAAACGTCACATCATTCACCACCTGCGGGATCTGCGCAAGAAAACGGCCCGGATCCTGATCAAGGAACGGTTCGACAAATTCATGGCCATGGGGGTGATCCAGGAGGCCAGTGGAATCCTCTGACCCTGGATCCAACCTTCAAGGTTCTGCCTTCATCACCACTTTCCAGAATCCGTGACCCCGTGGCCCGATCCCTTGGGACGGGTCATCGGACTCATCGCGGGTAATGACATGGCGGTCTTTTCCACACCTGGATCCGGCGGCCAGATCACCGCCGCCCCTTTCTGGACCGACGGCGCAACCGGGGTCACCCCGGGCTTGACCGGAGGATGCACCAGAGCCTTGACCGGCGCGACCGTCAACGCCTTGGAGGGCGGTCCGGGTGGCAACTGGTGGGGAAAAACCGTCAATCCCTTGGAAGAAACCGCCGTGATTGCCTTCATCGGCACGGCTGTCACCGCCTTGGACGGCACAGAAGCCGCGGCTTTGGCAGAAACCGGGGTGGCGGCTTTCGGTACGGCTCCGGTGGCGGCTTTCGGCGCGGCTCCGGTGGCGGCTTTCGGCGCGGCTCCGGTGGCGGCTTTCGGCGCAACTCCTTTGGGTGGAAGCGCCGTCATCCCCTGCGGAGAGAGAACCACCACCGGTTTTTCCGGGTTGTCCGCGGCCTTCTCCTGAACCAGATCCCCCAGAGGCAGGGGGGTCATGGTCTTGGCATCGATGAAGGGCAACGGATTCCGGCTCGAAAACACCCGTTGCTGCCACTGCCCGTCATTTTCCCGCAACGCACGGGTCAGCTTGGCAATCTCCCGCTCCACCCCCTCTTCCCCGCCCAGAGGATCCCACCCGAGGGTGGCGTACAGACGCCCCAACGCACTTTGATAACGGGCGAAACTCTCGTATTGCTGCACCCGTCCCAACGCCCCGGAAGCCGCCGTGTGAACAAAAGTCAACTGGCTGTCCAGACCCAGACTGCCCCGGTTGGCGGAATGCTCCTGCAATCGCTTGCGGGTGTCGTTCTCTTCCCGAATGCGCCGCAAACCATCCGACGCGGCCCGGTATTCGTGATAGGCGATTCGGGTCTGTCCCAATACCGCCATGTGCATCACCAGACGACGCATCTGGATCACCTTCTCGCGGCTTTCGGAAAGATCCATCTGACGGGAACCGGTCAGACTGCGCAACAGGTTCCAGCTCAACCGGGCGCCGGCCTGGGCCCAGTGCTGATACACCAGCAACGCGCTGGAGTCGTAATTCTGCCCCACATCGAACTCCAAACCGGGAAACAGCCGCGCAATCGCCTTGCGGGTCTCATCGGCCTCGATGCGGGCCTGATACTGCTCGATGCGCAATTCAGGCCGGAAAATCAAGGCCCAGCGCTCCAACTCCTCAATGGGCGTGGTCAATTCCAAAGGATCGGCCATGACCGAACTGTCGTCCACCAACCGATAGGGGGTTCCCGGCTCCAGATGGATCAGAGTGGCCAACTCCTCCTTGGCCATGGCCAGTTCGGAGCGGGATTTTTCCAGTTGCCGGGTGATCTCCAGCAAGCCCAATTGGAACTGCAACGCCTGCACCGGAGAACGCAACTTTTCGTGCTCCACCTTGCGGGCCAGTTCGATGGCCTGATCGGCGGACTTCTGAATGGCGCCGATCTCTTGTTCCAGGGACTGGGCCGCCACCGCCTTCCAGAAGGCGAACCGCACATCCTTGATCAGATTGTGGGCCGCCTTGCGCCGCTGTTCGATCTGGATCAGACTGCGGTTACCCTCCTGGCGCGCCTGGAAATAACTGACTCCAAAATCCAACAGGTTCCAACTCATGGTGAAATCCGCCGTCCCGGTCGCCGACTCCCGGGAAAAGGATGGCTCAGTGGAAACCAGACCCGTGACCAGGGATTGACTCACCGAGGCGTTGTCCTGAGATCGGGCGGAATATCCAGCCGCCACCGTCAACCTGGGCAGCATCTCCAGACGCGCCACATCCTCTTGTTTCCAGGCAAGCACCTCCTCCTGACGCCGAAGCCGCAGGTCCAGATTGAACTTGATGGCGCGGGCCATGGCTTCGTGCAGGGTCAAAGGACCGGTCAGCTTCTCCTGATCCTTGAACAAAAGCGCCTGGTCCTCCTGCACGAGCTTTTCTTGATCAAAGGCGGTGATGGCGGAAGTCACCACCGAACAGCCCGCCAGCGCCAGCGCCGTCAACACGCCGGTCACCACCCCCACTGTCGCGGGCGGCGTGATCCAAGGTTTTGGATGGGCTGAAGATGCGCTCAAGGTAATTGACCCTGGTTTCCGGTTCGAGAAAATCCACGACGAACGACTAGCACGATTCATGCCGCTTCCTTGTGAAACAACCATCCCGCCCGTGACGGGAATCCAGGCATGCCATGATTTTTTACAATTGCGCTTCAGCCATGATTTTCAAGATATTATTCAATCACACTTACGTCAATATGTAAAAAATAGTGACACACGTTCGTTTCGCACAATTGTAACCGATTGAATACAAACCAATATTTTTTTACTGGCCTCTTGGCGCACAGATTGCTAAATTGTTAATAAAACAACAAAAACGAAAGTTCATCCATCCCGACACGGGAGCGCGCACAATGAAATTCTGGCCCTGGATCCGCGATCTTTTCTCCAAACAACCCACCCAGGACGAACCGAACCGGAAACCTGCCCAGATCCCGCAAACCCGGCCCTGGCGATCACGACTCGCCTTGCGACTGGAACGCCGTTTGATGTTCGACGCCGCCGGCGTACTCACCGCCCTGGCGGCACTGCATCACGACTCCCACGGGGCGGACGGCCACGATGCCACCCACGATGGGGATCACTCCGCTTTCCCCCCGCCGGAACCGGAAGCTCCGCCCGCCTCGCCCCGGTCGATGATCTTCATCGATTCCACGGTGGACCATTACCAGACTCTGCTGCATGACCTCCCGACCGATGCCCAGGTGGTACTGCTGAATCCCAACCTGGATGGGGTGGAACAAATCCGTACCGCCCTGGCGGGCCATGCGGGCATCGAGGCGGTGCATATCGTCTCCCATGGCAGCCCCGGCTATCTGGCTTTGGGAAACTCGGAACTCGATGTGGTCAACCTGGAAGACCATGCCAACACCTTGCAGGAGTGGGGCAACTCCCTGTCGGAAAACGCCGATATCCTGATCTATGGCTGTGATGTGGGCGCGGGCATGACCGGTGGCGCTTTTGTCTCCCGCCTCTCCCAACTGACCGGAGCCGACGTGGCCGCCTCCAACGACCTCACAGGGGCGGCGGAGCGGGGTGGAAACTGGACTCTGGAAACCGTTAATGGAGTTATCGATACTCAGGTATTCCCGTCAGAGGCGGCCCGATTGGAATTCCATGGCATTCTCCCCTCGGCCAACCCGGTGATCTCCAACCTCAACGGCGATACCCTGGCCTATTCCGAAGGCAGCGGCGCCCTGGTGATCGATCAAGGTGGCAACGTCACCGTGAGCGACCCGGACTCCGCGGACTTCAATGGCGGCACCCTCACCGTCGCCATCACCGTCAACCGGGATGCCACCGAAGACCTGCTCGCCATCCGCAACCAGGGCACGGGAGTGGGCCAAATCGGTGTGGCCGGGGCCAATGTCACCTACGAAGGCACGGTCATCGGCACCTTTGCCGGAGGCAGCGGCACCAATAATCTGCTGGTTTCTCTCAATGCCAACGCCAATACCACCTCGGTTTCGGCCCTGTTGAAAAACATCACCTACGCCAACAGCGACACCATCAATCCCACCACATCTCCCCGCACCATCACTTTCGGTCTCACCGATGGGGATGGGGGAACGTCCGTCACCGCCTCCACCAGCGCCGCGGTCTCCCGGGTCAACGACGCCCCCACCATCGCCGGTGGAGCCACCCTGAACTATACCGAAAACAACGCCGCCACCGTGATCGACCCCACCATCACCCTGGCCGACGTGGACGACACCAACCTGGAAAGCGCGGTCATCACCATCAACGCCAACTATCAAAGCGGCGCCGACCAGTTGGTCTTCACCAATACCGCCAACATCACCGGCGCCTGGAACGCCGCCAGCGGCATCCTCACCCTCACGGGCACCGACACCATCGCCAACTACCAGGCGGCGTTGCGCTCCGTCAAATACCAAAACACCAGCGACGCCCCCACCACCACCGCCCGCACCATCTCTTTTCAGGTCAACGACGGCTCGGCCAACAGCACCACCTCCACCGCTTCGGTCAACATCACCGCTGTCAACGATGCCCCGGTGTTGAGCGGTACCCAGTTGTTCGCGCCTCCGATTCTGCGCTCCGAAACCACCAATACCGGCGCCACCATCGGCAGTCTGTTCGTCGCCACCGACATTACCGATCCGGATCCCACCCCCCTGGAAGGGGTCGCCATCTATGCCCGTTCCAACAATGGTGTGGGCAATTGGCAATATCGCGTCAATGGCGGAGCCTGGATCAATCTGCCGGGAGGACTCAATTCCGCCAACGCGCTGTTGCTGAAAGCCAGTGACGAAATCCGCTTTGTCCCCGACAACACCGATGGCGGACAACCCACCCTCTCTTTTTATGCCTGGGATCAGACCTCCGGCGTGGCCGGCACCCAGGTCAACGCCAATACCCGGGGCACCACCACCGCCTTCAGCACCGCCAGCGGCACCATCAACGGCACGGTCAACGCCGCTCCGGTCCTGGACATCTCCGGAAGCCCAATTCTGCCCACCATCACCGAAGACCAACTCACCAATACCGGTCAAACGGTCAGCGCCCTGCTCGGCGCCTCCCAAACCGATATCGACTCCGGAGCCCAGCAAGGAATCGCCATCCGCAGCGTCACCACGGATAACGGCACCTGGCAATACTCCACCAATGGGGGCACAAGCTGGTCGAACTTCGGGACCATCTCCTCCACCCAATCCCTGCTGCTCCGACCCACCGACCGGGTTCGATTCGTCCCGGATGGGGCCAATCCCCCCAACGATCTGGCCCCCGGCAGCCTGAACTTCACCTTTGTGTCCTGGGACCGCACCGGACGCTCCTCCACCTGGACCGCAGGCGGCAAGGTTTCCACCATCTCCCGAGGCTCTTCGACCCCCTTTTCCGCCAATATCGAAACCGTCGGCATCACCGTCACCGATCTCAACGACGCCCCGGTGCTGGCAGCCGCCAATCCGGCCCTGCCCGACATCATGTATACCGAAACCACCAACGCCGGGGTATCGGTCTCCACGCTGGTCGGATCCTCCATCAGTGACGTGGACGCGGTCACCACCCCCCTGGAAGGCATCGCCATCCACACGCTCAACAATGGCACCGGCGGCGGCTATTGGGAGTACTCCACCGACAACGGCACCAACTGGACCTCCGCTGGCACCGTCAGCACCGTGCAGGCGTTGCTGCTGAGACCCCAGGACAAAATCCGCTTTCAACCCGGCACCCTCAATTTCACCGACAATGCCAGCTTCGGCTTTTACGCCTGGGACCAGACCCAGAATCTGGGCCAACAAGGCACCAAAACCAACGTCACCACCCGAGGCACCACCACCGCGTTCAGCACCGCCGGGGATACGGCCACCATCCACATCAACGTCGCCCCCACCCTGGACCCCTCCGCCAACCCCACCCTGCCCACCATCACCGAAGACGACACCACCAATGCCGGCGCCACCGTCTCCACCCTGTTGGGCACCGCCAACGACATCGATGTCGGCGCCGCCCAGGGCATCGCCCTGTATGGCCTGAACAGCGGCAATGGCACTTGGCAATACAATACCGGCAGTGGCTGGACCAATGTGGGCACCGTCAATCAGACCTCCGCCTTGTTGTTGCGCTCCACCGACTCGATCCGGTTCGTTCCCAACGCCATCAAAGGCACCACACCCGACATCTCCTTTTACGCCTGGGACCAGACCACCGGAACCTTTGGCACCAAGGTGGATGTCTCGACCCGTGGCACCACCACCGCTTTCAGCGTCACCGGTGACACCGCTTCCATCTCCGTCACCGAGGTCAACGATGTCCCCACCTTGACCGTCACCGCCACCACCTTGACCGTCAGCGAAGGCAGCGCACCCACCGCCATCAACAACACCCTGACCCTGGCGGATATCGACGATCTCAATCTCGCCGGCGCCACGGTGCGCATTACAAGCAATCTGGTCTCCAGCGAGGATTTGCTTTCCTTTGTGAACCAGTCGGGTATCGTCGGATCCTGGAATGGGGCCACCGGAACCCTGACCTTGACCGGGACCGCCACCAAAGCCCAATATCAAACCGCGTTGCGTTCCATCACCTATCAAAACACCAACGGCGACAATCCCAATACCGCCACCCGCACCGTCACCTTCACCATCACCGACGGCAATTCCGACGCCACCGGATTCGGCGCCTTGACTGCCACCGGTGCGCGTCCCATCGCCATCACCCCGATCAACGACGCCCCGACCCTCTCCACCACCGGCACCGCTCTGAGCGTCACCGAAGGCGATGGACCCACCTTGCTGGATAATGGTCTCACCCTCGCCGATGTGGACGATACCCAACTCACCGCAGCCACCATCCAGATCACGAGCAACTATCGTTCGGGGGAGGATGTTCTCGTCTTCGCCAATCAGGCCGGGATTACCGGTTCCTGGAACGCCGCCCTGGGGAAATTGACTCTCACCGGCGCGGCAACCCGCAGTGACTATCAAACCGCTCTGCGCTCCATCACCTATCAAAACGTCAACACCGCCAACCCGGATATCAACACGCGTACCGTCACCTTCACGATCACGGATGCCAATTCCGGCGGCGCTGGCAGCGGATCCCTCACCGCATCCGCAACCCGAAGCATCACCCCGATCGCCGTCAACGACGCCCCAACCGCCACCGCCAACGCAACGGCTTTGAACTATTCAGAAAACGATGGAGCCGTCTCAGTGGATCCGTCCATCACCTTGACCGATGTGGACGATACCAACATCGCCGGAGTGTCGATCCAGATCGTCGGAAATTATCGGTCCAATCAGGACCAACTCGCCTTCGTCAATCTGCCCGGCATCACCGGTGCCTGGAACGGACTCACCGGCACCCTCACCTTGAGCGGCACGGCCAGCAAAGCCGACTATCAAACTGCCCTGCGCTCCATCACCTATCAAAACAGCTCGGATGATCCGGACACAAACACCCGCACCATCCGCTTCACCATCACCGATACCAACTCCAACGGTCAGGGAAGCGGCGCGCAAAGCGTCAGCATCCAGCGCGACATCCACCTGACCCCCATCAATGACGCACCAACCCTCACCGGCTCCGTCCTGCCCCTCTCCTACACGGAAAGCAGCGCCGCGACCCCCGTGGACACGGCCCTCTCCCTCGCGGACGTGGACGATACCCTGATCAATGGCGCCACGGTCCAGATCACCGGTCATTATCTATCCAGTGAAGATATGCTCGCCTTCACGAATCAATCCGGCATCACCGGTTCCTGGAACGCCACCACCGGCCTTCTGACCTTAAGCGGTCAGGCCTCCAAGGCCGATTATCAAACCGCCTTGCGCTCCATCACCTACCAAAACACCAACAACGACAACCCGAGTGTCACCATGAGAACCGTCACCTTCTCGGTCACGGACTCCAATTCCAATGGCACAGGATCAGGGGCGCTCACCCACAGCGCCAGCCGCAACATCATCATGACCGCCATCAACGACGCCCCCAACATGACCACCCATACCCCGCTTGCCTACTCGGAAGGAGAAACGGCCAAAGCCGTGGATACGGGCTTAAGTCTGTCCGATGTGGATGACGACACCATCGTGGGTGGCATGGTCCAGATTACGGGAAACTACCTAGCCTCTGAAGACTCACTGACGTTCATCAACCAATCGGGAATTACCGGAATCTGGAATCCGGCCACAGGCACCCTGGTACTCTCCGGGACCACCACCAAAGCCAACTATGAAACGGCCCTGCGCACCATCACCTATCACAATACCAACACCGACTCTCCCAGTACCGCCACACGCACCATTACCTTCTCGGTCACGGATGGCAACTCCAATGGGGTGGGAGATGGCGCCATCACCACACAAGCCAGTCGCTCCATCGTCGTTTCCGCCATCAACGACGCACCCGGGGTCTCTACTTCCGCCGCTCCCCTGGCCTATACCGAAAGCGACGCCGCCACGCCGGTGGATGCCTCCCTCTCTTTGTCCGATGTGGATGATGCCTTCATCAGTGGGGCCACGGTTCAGATCACCGGCCATTATCTCTCTGGAGAAGATGTGCTGTCGTTTGTCGATCAATCCGGCATCTCCGGCTCCTGGAACGCCACCAC
>JADGAZ010000022.1:0-43664 GCA_015231755.1 Magnetococcales bacterium
CGGCGCAGCCCGCGAGCAAGACGGCTGCCCCGGCGCAAGCGGCCCCGGCGCAGCCCGCGAGCAAGACGGCTGCCCCGGCGCAAGCGGCCCCGGCGCAGCCTGCGGGCAAGTCTCCGGCCCCGGCCCAGCCCGCGTCCAAGAAGTCCCCGACTCCAGCGCCAGCAGCCCCCGAGCCATCCCCGATCCCCGAGCAACCTCCGGCCTCGGGACAGCCTGCCACTCCTTCCAAGCCGTGGCTGTAGGCATGGGTGTGAACGAAGGGATGGTGCCATGAAGAAGGAGATCCTGTTCGTCGCGGCTGGAACCCGTGGTGCCAAGCTGGTGGGGGGACGGTTTCAACCGTTTGTGCCGATTCAGGGCCGGACCAGCGTGGAACACGTGCTGGCTGCGGCGGTCGAGGCCAGATCCATTGATCGGATCTACGTCTGGGGAGATCGGGAGCGGTTGGAGTCGGTGTTGCGTGAGGCGGTGCTCCAGGGTGCCCGGCGGGGCATCGAGGTGACGTTGCTTCAGGAAAAGAGCAACTTTGTGGAGAGTTTTTTGTCTACCACTTTGTTGTCGTTGCTGCACCGGGCAGGGCGGGGGGTGGAATCCTGGATGGTGGGGGAGGAGGGGTTGGAGTCCCGTCACTGGGATTTGTGGCGGGAGTTCGGTCAGGACGATCAACTGGCTCAGGTTCCGGTCAATCTGCTGGTGAGCGATACCCCGTTGATCCAACCGGAAGAGATCGATTGTCTAGTGATGGGCAAAAATCCCCAGGCGGATCTGGTGTTGGGGCGCACGGTGCGCTCGGCCATCGACGCGCTCACCGGACGCATTTCCGAGCCATTTTGTTATGACCGGGCGGTCAAGAACTACTATACCTACTGTTCCGGGGATCGGACCTATGAACTGATCGTCAACAATTTCATGGCCGGAAAACCGTTGCGGGTGCCCCGTTTGATCTGGAATCTCGCCGGGCATCTGTTCAACAACCGGACCATCATCGAGGGCGGACGCTTCAACCTGAAAAAAATCAAAGACAACGTGGTGTTCGTGCAGTCCTTGTTCTCCAAGGCCCATCTGAACGAGGCGGAAGGGGGGGCGACTTCCCGGAAGAATTATTATCAGATGCTCAAGGCGTTTTCCTTTTTGATGCGGGCCTATTTCATCATCGTCAAGAACAAGAACGCCAACCGCAAATTCCGGGATCTGGCCATCCTGGAGGACCGGATTCGTACTTTGACCCATTGTACCATCACTTTGTTGATCAGCGATACCTCGGGTCCGGCTTTGGATATCGATACCGAATATGAAATCGAATACATCGACCGCCATTTTGAACAATTGCGGGCTTCAACGCCCCCCACGGTGCTGTTTTGACGGAATGGGAGGGGACAAGGTGGGCCGATGAGTCACGGACAACAGATTCTGGAACTGGGACTGGATCCGGTTTTCACTTTTGACAACCTGATTGTGGGCGACTCCAATCGTCTGGCCTGCGCGGCGGTACGGGGTCTGATGGAGGGGGTTGCCGCCAGTCTGATTTTGACCGGGGGTGCCGGGTGTGGCAAGACCCATTTGCTGCACGCCGCCGTCGGTTGGCAACGGCGGTTGCGGGGTGGGGATGGAGCGGCTTTTCTGGATCCCGAGGCCTTGGCCCGGGCTTTGGAAGGGGGCGGGGAGGGGGAGTTGACCCGGTTTTTGGCCCGCTGGCAGGGGGATGTGTTGGTGGCGGTGGATAATCTGGAGCGTCTGGGCAGCGGGTCGCCGGCGTTGCAAGAGGGGCTGTTGTTTCTTTTCAATCATCTGCGTGAAAATGGCGGGCGTCTGCTCATCGCCTCCCGCCTTTCTCCCACCCATCTGGAGTGGCTGCGTCCGGATCTGCGTTCCCGGTTGTTGTGGGGATCGGTGATGGAGATCGCGCCGCCGGATGATGTGGAACTGGAGGCCATTCTCACCAAACTGGCGGCGGATCGTCAGGTGCGTTTGGGGCCCGAGCTGATCAAGTTCTTGTGCGTGCGTCTGCCCCGGCGGATTCCGGATCTGGCCGCGGCCCTGGAGCGTCTGGACCGGGCCGGCCTGGAGCTGAAACGACCCCTGACCGTGCCTTTGGCCAAGGAGATCCTGACGCTGTGAATCCGTGTCGCGGCCTTGTCGGCGTGGGGGGATGAGGGCCATGTCCCCTGTGCGCATCGTCACCTTTTCCACCCTGTTTCCCCATCGGGACAGTCCGGTGCATGGGATTTTCGTGGGAGAGCGGTTGCGTCATCTGGTGGCCTCCGGAGGCGTGGAGGCCAGGGTGGTGGCGCCCATTCCCTGGTTTTTCGTCACCCGGCCTTGGCTCAACCGTTATGCCTGGGAGGGCCGCGAGGCTCCGGCCCAGGAAACCTTCGCCGGGATTCCCGTCGCGCATCCCCGCTATTTTCTGCCTCCCAAGATCGGCATGACCGCCGCCCCGTTTCTGCTGGCCGCCGGCGCGGCCTCCGCGTTGGGGGAACTGCGGCGGGAAGGGTTTGATTTCGATCTGATCGACGCCCACTATTTTTATCCCGACGGGGTGGCGGCCATGCTGCTGGGCCAATATTTTCGCAAGCCGGTGGTGATCACCGCCCGGGGCAGTGATCTCAACCAGATTCCCGTCCACCGGTTGCCACGGGCCATGATCCTCCAGGCCGCCCGCAAGGCCCATGGCCTGATCACCGTCAGCGCCGCCTTGAAACAGGTCCTGACCGGCATGGGGCTGGCGGATTCACGGGTCACGGTGTTGCGCAACGGGGTGGACCTGGAACGGTTTGCTCCGGTGGAGCGGAGCATGGCCCGGAAGAGCCTCGGCTGGAGCCGTCCGACCTTGTTGTCCGTGGGTTATCTCATCGAGCGCAAGGGCCATGATCTGATCCTGCGGGCCTTGCCGGAGTTGCCCGGTGTGGAACTGGCGATTGTCGGCACCGGCCCGTTGCGAGAGGCGTTGGCGGGCCTGGCGGGATCGCTGGGGGTGGCTGACCGGGTGCGTTTTGTGGGAGAGGTGCCCCAGGAGCGACTGAAAACCTATTACAGCGCCGCCGATGCCTTGGTGCTGGCCTCCAACCGGGAGGGGTGGGCCAATGTGTTGCTGGAGGCCATGGCCTGCGGAACCCGTGTGGCGGCCACCAATGTTTGGGGCGCACCGGAGGTGGTCACCGCTCCGGAGGCCGGCCTGTTGATCGATGCCCGTACCCCGTCGGCCATCGCCGCCGCCGCCGGTCAGCTTCTGACCACTCCGTCGGATCCCGTCGCCACCCGTCGGCATGCCGAGCGGTTCTCCTGGGAGGCTACCACCCAGGGACAACTTGAACTTTTCAATGACATCCTAGGGAGAGTGCCTGCATGAAACCCGCCGATTCCCCATCCCGAACCTCCTCCTCTGGTTTTGATGCGCCCCTGTCCAAAATGGGGGGGGTGCCGTCTGCTTCCCCCCGGGTTTCATGGTCCGAAGTGTTCTGGTCGTGGCTGGTGGCGTTTTGGAACCTGTTGCTGGTGACGGTTCTGAAACGCCTCTTGTTGCCCGTTGATTCCCCATCCCGGATCTCCCCATTCCGGTTTGATGCGCTCTTGGCCAAAATGGGGGGGGTGCAGCCTGTTCCCCCCCGGGTTCCATGGCCCGAGGTGTTCTGGTCGTGGCTGGGGGCGTTTTTGGGCATCCTGTTGGTGGCGGTTCTGGACCACCTCTTGTTGCAAGGAAGCGACTGGATGTTGATGCTCGGCAGTTTCGGCGCTTCGGCGGTACTGCTCTACGGCGCTCCCGCCAGCCCCCTGGCCCAGCCCCGCAACCTGTTGCTGGGCCATTTTCTCTCCGCCCTGGTGGGGGTGTCCGTGGCCCAAACCCTGCCCGATCTGGTGTGGCTCGCCGCCCCCCTGGCGGTTTCGTTGGCCATCGGAGTCATGCATCTGGCCCGTTGCCTCCATCCCCCCGGCGGTGCCACCGCCCTGATCGCGGTCATCGGTTCCGGGCAGATCCACGCCTTGGGCTTTTGGTATGCCCTGGTTCCGGTACTGGTGGGAGCCAGCCTGATGCTGGTGGTGGCGCTGGTGGTCAACAATCTGGCTCCGACCCGTCGTTATCCGTTGTGGTGGTTTTAGATCACGTTTCGGGTGAGTCATTCGTCATTGATGATGATCCGTATGGGGGCTGTCTGGGAGGCGGGGAGATCACCATCCGGACCTGTTGCTGTCGACGCATACAACGAGGAGTCCCCGATGCCCACATTCTTCCTGATGATTTTCTCCTTGGTGATGGCCCTGTTTGCCTCCCCCTGGGCCGCGGGGGCCGAAGAGGAGGCGTTGGTGATCTATTCGGCCCGCAAGGAGCATTTGCTCAAACCGCTGCTGGACATCTATCGGCAAAAGATCGGCGGCGTGGCCATCCGTTATCTCACCGACGGCGAAGGCGCGCTGCTGGCCCGGTTGCAGGCGGAAGGGAGCGCCACTCCGGCGGATCTGCTGATCACCGTGGATGCGGGCAACCTGTGGAGCGCGGCGGAAAAAGGGATGCTGGCCCCCGTCGATTCCCCGGTGCTGACCGCCAACATCCCCGAACCGTTGCGGGATCCCGGGAATCGTTGGTTCGGGCTGTCGGTGCGGGCGCGCACCATCGTTTACAGCACCGAACGGGTCAAAATTTCCGAATTGAGCACTTATGAGGACTTGGCCAATCTGTCGTGGAAAGGGCGTCTGTGTCTGCGCAGCTCCGAAAAGATCTACAACCAGTCTCTGGTGGCCATGCTGATCGCCCGCCTCGGGGAACCGGCCACGGAAAGAATGGTGCGGGGCTGGATGGCCAATCTGGCGGCTCCGGTCTTTTCCAACGATACCAAGCTCATGGAGGCCATGGTGGCGGGACGGTGTGACGTGGGGATCGTCAATACCTACTACTTTGGCGCCTTGCAGAAAGACAAACCCAAGACATCCCTGGCCCTCTTCTGGGCCAATCAGCAGACCAGCGGCACTCACATCAACATTTCCGGGGCCGGCGTCACCAGACACGCCAAACATCCCGCCGCCGCCCTCAAGCTGCTGGAATGGCTGTCCACCCCCGAGGCCCAAGGCCTGTTCGCCGAGCTGAACATGGAGTATCCCGCCAATCCCCAGGTCAAACCCCATGCCTTCGTGGCCACCTGGGGAGATTTCAAGGGAGAGGCCCTCAATGTCTCGTTGGCGGGCCGGTTTCAGGCCGACGCGGTACGCCTGATGGATCGGGCCGGGTATCCATGATCCGGCTTCCGGGTTTCGGTTGGTATTCGGGTGGGGCGGCGGTCTAACGTCCGGAAAACTCCCGCAATACCTCCAGCAGACGTTTTTTGGCAATGGGTTTGGAAAGATAATAGTCACAGCCTGCGGCCATGGCTTCGGTGGAGGCCTCCTGCATGGCGTGGGCGGTCAGGGCGATCACCGGGGTCGGAATCGCGTTTTGTTCCTGCTCCCAGGCCCGGATGCGGCGGGTGGCGGCGTAGCCGTCCAGGATGGGCATTTGGATATCCATCAGCACGATGTCGAATTTTCCCTTTTCAAACAACTCGCAGGCTATGCCCCCGTTTTCGGCGAAGGTCAGGCGGTGGGGACCGTTTTTCAAGAAGGCCTTGATCAGGGTGCGGTTGTCCTCCGAATCCTCGGCCATCAGGATCGACAGACCGGTTTCCGTGCCCGGGGGGGCGGTGGTGGATTGGTGGGGCTCCCTGGCCCCCTGACGCACCACCGAAACCAGCGCCAGAGGCGCGTCCGGATCGGCGATCGGCAGATCCAGGGTGAAGAAAAACCGGCTGCCTTGTCCCTCCTCGCTTTCCACCCCGATTTTGCCCCCCATGCGCTCCACCAGCAGGGCGCAGATGGACAGCCCCAGTCCGGTGCCGCCATAACGACGGGTGGTGGAGAGGTCCGCCTGCCGGAAGGGTTGAAAAATGCTCGCCAGCTTGTCCGTCGGAATGCCGATGCCGCTGTCGGCGATGGTGAAGGCGATGCGTCCCGTGCGTTCCGGCGCAACCGTGAGGCTCACTTCGCCCTCGCGGGTGAACTTGACGGCATTGCCCAGCAGATTCAGCAGAATCTGTCTCAGTCGGTTGGGATCCCCCAGCACATGACGCGGCAAGCCCGGATCCAGGAAGCGGGTCAGGCGAATGCCCCGGTCTCGGGCCTGGATGGCCAGGATTTCGGCAGAGCCGTTGACCATCGCCGGCAGATCGAAACAGGAGCGTTCCAGATCGAACTGACCCGCCTCGATCTTGGAGAAGTCCAGCACATCATTGACCAAAGCCAGCAGGGATTCGCTCGCCTTGCGGGCCATTTCCAGATAACGGCGTTGCTCCGGGGTGGCATCGGCTTCGATCAGCAGCTCGTTGACCCCGAGAATGGCGTTGAGAGGGGTGCGGATTTCGTGGCTCATGTGGGCCAGGAAGGTGGATTTGGCCCGATTGCCGGATTCGGCGGTCTCTCTGGCCCGTTCGGCCACTTCCTGGGCCGCTTTCAGTTCGGCGGTGCGGACCTGGACCTCCCGTTCCAGGGCGTTCCGGCCCCGTTTCAATTCGAGATGGGTCTGCACCCGACGTTTGACGATTTCCCCCTGGTAGGGCTTGGTGATATAGTCCACCCCCCCAAGGCGGAATCCTTCGCTTTCGTCCGCCACCTGCTTTTTGGCCGTGACGAAGATGACCGGCACGTCCCGGGTGAGGGGATTTTCCCGCAACTGGCGGCAGACCTCGTAGCCGTTCATTTCGGGCATCATGATGTCCAGCAGGATCAGATCCGGCGGCTCCCGGCCCATGGCGGCGCGCAGGGCCTGAGGGCCGTTCAGGGCCACCAGCCGGTGGTGTTCTTCGAGCAGTTCCTTCAACAGGTCCACATTGCTGGGTTGATCGTCCACGATCAATACCCGGCTGACCGGAGGCTCTTCTTCCGGGGGCGGGGTGGGGCTTGGTTCTTGACCGAACAGCCGTCCCAGGGAGCGGGCCAACTCCTCGGCTTCGGCGAAACGGTACACCTCGATCTGTTTGACCAGCTCCTGAAAGGTGAAAAAAGCCTCGGTGGGCTGCAACAACTGACCCAGCTCGGACAGCCATGGCTCCACCTCGATACTGGCGTTCATCAGGCGATCCAGCAGCAGCGACAACAGCCGCATCAACGTTTTCTGGTCCGGACCCTGTTCCCCATCGCCCTGGAGCGGGCCTTCCCGAATCACCGGGGTGGGAGGGGCCAATCCCACGCCCAGTCCGATTAAAATGGCCCGCATCCTTTGGCTGAAGGTGGCCAGCGCGGCTTGACGCAGCACCACTTCGCCCTGGATCAGGGCGTTTTCCAGCTCTTCGGCGGCCTCGGCCACGGAGATGGCCCCCAGATTGCGCGCCGCCCCTTTCAGGGCGTGCAGACGGGGCAGGGTCTCGGCAAATTTCTCCTCGGCGAATCGGTCCCGCAACTCTTCGAGGATCCCTTCGTATTCGCGACGGAATCGCACCAGCAAACGACGGTGCAAGGTCCGATTGCCTCCGATCCGCTCCAGTCCCGCCAGCAGATCCAGACCCGGAATGCGCGCCAGGGCGTGATCGAGCTTGGGAAAGCCTTCCGGCTCCTCCCAGTCGGTGAAGGGGGGAATCGTTTTGCTCAACAGGCCGTGGAGCCGTTCTGCCCGGGGGGGCAGCTCCAGATGGTCCCGTATGCCCGCGTCCAGACAGTGTTTCTTCTCTTCCCAACCCGCGTGGGACAGCAGCGCGATCCCCGGCAGATTCCGGCATCCCGGCTGGGCCCGCAGACGGATCATGGTTTCCGGACCGCCCCATTCTGGCAACTGGTAATCCATCAGCACCGTGTCGAAAGCGAACCGGCTGGTCAACTCCAGGGCCATGGCGCCGGTTTCGGCCACTTCGACCACCAGTCCGATCCGTTCCAGCAACTCCCGAATGATGCGGGGGGTCACCTCTCCGGCCTGGGCCAGCAGTACCCGGGCGCCACCGATGCGGGCCCCGGTCTCTTCCTCCTGCCCCAGCAGTTTTTCCCGCCGTCGGTCCGGTTGACCGGATTCGTGATCCTCGCCTTCCGACGACAGTCCCCGGATCAGTCGGGAACGGGTCACGGGCTTGTCGATGAAGCCGTCCATGCCCGCTTTTTCCATGCGGCTGATGGCCTCCCCCACCCCGAAGGGGGTGAGCAGATGGATCAGGGGTTGCGGGGGTTTGGGCACGACCGCTTCCAGGGCGGCGCGCATCTCCACGGCGGCGGCGTCTCCATCCATGCCCGGCATGCGCCAGTCCAGCAGCACCCGGGTGAAGGGAATCCCCTGGCCGGTGTTGCAGGCCAACAGCCGTTCCACCGCCTCGGCCCCGGATGATACCACCTCCGGCTCCAAGAATAGCTCCTTGAGCAGTCCGACCAGGGAGTCGCGCACCTCCGGGTTGTCATCGGCCACCAGCACCCGTTCCCCCCACATGGATTCGGGCAGCATGATGTTCTTGCGGCGATTCTGACCGTGCAGCCCCACGCAGGCCTCGAACCCGAATTCACTCCCCTGACCGGGAACGCTGTTGGCCCACATCCGTCCGCCCATCAGGGAGACCAGCCGTTTGCAGATGGACAGCCCCAGACCGGTGCCGCCGAATTTGCGGGTGGTGGAGCCGTCCGCCTGTACAAACGGGGCAAACAGATTGGGTAGAATGGCCGGATCCACCCCGATGCCCGTATCCCGCACCCCGCAGTTCAGGCAGACCCGTTCCTCCTCGGCGAGTCTCGGGGTGAGGGTCACGGTGATGCTGCCTTGCTCGGTGAACTTGACCGCGTTGCGGATCAGGTTGATCAGCACCTGTTCCAGCCGGATCACATCCCCGAACAGCACCGTGTCGAAATCGGCGGGAATCGAAAAGATCAGTTCGATCCGCTTGTCGGCCACCTGCTTGCTGAACAGATCGGCGAGCCGTTCCACCAGCAGATGCAGATCGAAGGGGACCGGATCCAGGGTCATGTGACCCGCTTCCAGTTTGGAAAAATCCAGCAGATCGCTGATGATCCCCATGAGTGAGCGGGAGGCGTTTTCGATTTTGCTCACATAATCCCGCACCCTCGGGGCCAGTTCGGCCTTGAGGGCCAGTTCGGTGAAGCCCAGCACGGCGTTCATCGGGGTGCGGATTTCGTGGCTCATGTTGGCGATGAAATCGCTTTTGGCCACATTGGCCATCTCCGCCACGGCCAGGGTCTCTTCCAGGGACTTGACCAACTGTTTGCGGTCGGTGACATCTTGCAAGAAGCCGGTGAATTGCAGTTTGCCCTCCTGGACCACGGAGGTCAGGGAGATTTGCAGATCGATGGTCTGACCATTCACCCGCAGACCCGGATGCTCCATGCGTCGTCTGAGCCGGGGCGCCTGAATCCCTTCGGCCACCACTTTTTGCAAGGCGTTCCGGTGGGCGGCGCGCAACGGCTCGGGAATGATGAACTCCCCGATGGGTCTGCCCAGTATCAATGCCTTGGAAAAACCGAACAACTGCTCTGCCGCCGGATTGAACTCCAGCACCCGGCCCGCGTCATCCGTGGTGATGATGGCGTCCAGGGCGTGGCTCAAGATGGCCTGATGCCGATCCAGCAGACGGGCGATGTCGTGATAGCGTTCGATGTTTTCGATGTTCTGGTAGACCCGGCAGAGCAGTTCCTCGGGCTGATAGGGCTTGACCAGAAAATCGTTGGCCCCGGCCTTGATGAACTGGGCGGCCAGATCCGCGTTGCCATAGGAAGAGAGGCCAATGGCGGCCACATCGTTGCGGGAGTGGGCGGCCCGCAGCTTTTGGATGAATTTCACCCCGTCCATGCCGGGCATCTGGTAGTCGGTGATCACCAGATGCACGACCTGTTCCCTCAGAATCTGGAGGGCGCTTTCGCCGTCTTCCGCGTCCATCAGGGTGAATCCATGGCGTTCCAGAAAACGGCACAACACCACCCGGGCGCTGCGGGAGTCGTCCACCACCAGGATGCGGGCATTGCGGTTTTTCTGGATGCGGTCGATGGCGTGAATCACCGAATCCACCACCCGCGGGTTGTCCTTGATGAAATAGTCCAGCAATCCTTTTTTGAGGCAGGTTTCCCGCAGATCGGGCTTGAAGATGCCGGTCAGGGCAATGGAAGGGATGGCGTTGGCCACCAGCAGATCGACAATCTCTCCATCCGGAGCGTCGGGGAGATTCAGATCCAGTATGGCCAGAAAAAACCGTTTCAGATGGGCCTTGAGGATCGCGTTGGCTTCGGCGAGGCTTCTGGCCAGCATCACCTCGACCCCTAGAGCCTTCTGGATGCGGGCTTTCAGCAAGGAGGCGAAGCTGCTGGAGTCTTCAACGATCAGAATGGTGTTCATCGATGCGTCTCCAACCGCTTTTACAATCCCATGGACTGGCGCAAGGCCGCCAGAGGCCGTCGGAACAGATGATAAAACAGGTTGACCCGTTCGCCAATCATTTTGGCGGTTCCTTTCAGTCCCATGCGGGGGGGAGGAGAGCCGGGCAGAAAACGGGCCATGATCCGATAGGCCAACACCCCTTCGGGGGTGAGTTCGGCATCATGGGCCGCCCGGATCAACTCCCCTTCCAAAGGATGGAGCGGGTCCACATGCAAAAACATCAAGATCCGTGCGCCGGGGTTCAAGACCACCGCGTCGGCCACCGGCAGGCGGATGTCCAACTCCACCCGTTGCGGATCCGCCACGATCATCACCTTTTCCCCCACCACCACCGGTCTGCCCCGCCAGGCGTTGGGGTCGGAAAACAAGGCGACCCCATCCAGCGGCGAGCGGGTCTCGGCCCGCTGCAACAAGGATTCGGCATAGTCGGCCTCGGCCCGTTTTTCGGTCAGTCTGGCCTCCAGCAGGGGCAGGGATGCCTTGGCCTCCGGATCGGCGAAGGAGAGTTGACGCCCCTTGAACCGTTCCGCCTGGGCGGTCTCCAGGGCCAGTCGCGCCATCTCCCGACGGTTGGTCAGGGTGGTGGCCTCCATGCGAAACAACAGATCTCCGCTGCGCACCAGAGCATTGGGCTCCACCGCCACCGCCTCGATCGCGCCATCCAGGGGGGCGGCGATCACCACAGGCTCCGCCGGAACCACCGTGGCCGGCGCCAGGGCGGATTGTTCCACCGGTATCCATCCCAGTCCGATCCCTCCCGCCATCGCCAGGGCGGCTATCCACCAGCCGCGGGTGACGATGGGGCGACGGGTCCGGGGTTCCAACGCTTGCCAGGCATGGGCGAACCCTTCCCCCAGACGGGCGGCCAGATCCTGTTCCCCGTCGCTCCAGGGGTGATCCCGCAACGCCAGCAGGGCGCCGATCCACTGGCGGTCCGGGGTGATCAACGGCATCCACAGGCCGTGGGGCGGGGCCAGACCGGACCAGGACTCCCCCCACTCCCCCGGACAGTCCGTTGCGGTCACGGCATGGGGCTGGCCCGCCGTTTCTCCCTGGGCCAACACCGCGCACACCCCCCCGGCCCACAGGATCATCGGGGCGCGGGGATCCGGTTCCGAAATCCCGGAAGCCCCCTCGATCCGGCCTTTCGTTCCCCGCTGCCAGAAAAAAACCGTGCTGGCCGGCAGCAAGGACTGCAACCGGTTCACCATCAGAAAACGCAACGCCACCCGGTTTTCGGCCCGCCGCGTCGACAGTTCCAGATCCAGCAGCGCGGCGCATACCGCCAGTCTGCGGGTTTCCAACTCGGCGTTCATGAGCCGGAAGCCGGTCCGTTGAAATGGGCCATGCCGCTCATCCCCGCCAGCAATCCCTCCCGTTTGCCCTCGATGGCCCCCACGATCCCCAGGGACTGGCTGGCCGGATCGATGCGTGCCCCGATCCGCACCACCCGGGCCGTATAGTCCAGCCCGGTTTCATCCAATCGCAGGGTGAAGGCCATCCCGGTCTTCAGCCAGGCCAGCCAGCGGGATGGGACGATCAGTCGCGCTTCCAGAGAGGCCTCGTCCAGCATTTCCACCAGGGGAACCCCCTGGCTCACGCTTTGATGCAATCCCACCTTCACCCCCGTGATCCGACCGTCAAAGGGGGCCGCCACCGGGCACATCGCCACCGTGGCGCGGGCTTCGGAAAGTTCGGCTTCGTATTTGGTCACGTCGGCTCCGGCCACGTCGGACTCCAGGGAACTGCCGGATTTCAGCTTTTCCAGACGGCGTTGCACCTCCAGCTTGAAACGGGCCGCTTTGAGTTCCGCCTCGACTCTGGCCCGGCGGGCTTCGTGTATGGCGCAATCCATGGAGGCCAGCAGTTGTCCCTGCCGCACGCTATCCCCCTCTTTGACCGCCAGTTTTTCCACCCGTCCGGGAATCCGGCTGGACAAGACCGTCTCCCGACCCGCTGCCAGCAGCACCCGCGCCGACCATCCCTCGCCGTTGCCGTCGGCCTGGACCGGGGCGGCGCACCCCAGAAATCCCCATACAAACCAGACGATCCCCCATCCTTTCCCCTGGAGTGCCCTGTCACCGCTCATGGGTCCCTCTTTTTATGAAGGTAAATCTTCACGGAAAAAATACCGCTCATTGCCTGTGATCGGTCTTTAGCATAACCGATTTTTCAGCAAATGTATGGACGATAAATGGACTGAATCGACTGAGAACCGTTACGCTTCGTGACAGGTTCTGATATGCTGAATCCAGTTTGACACCCGCATCATTCTTTCGATCGGGTGAGGCCAATCACCATCGACCCTTTGCTGCGGAAGGACCGAGGCTCCAGATCCGTCATGTCCATGCGATTTCAGTTTATTGTGTTGTTTGCCGTACCACTGCTCGTCGGAGTGGGATGGATCGCGGCCCTCTCTTTCCACTGGACCGAACGGGCCATGGTGGAAAGCGCGTTGCTCGCCATGGATCAATCCAATCTGGCCGTGGTCCGGGAGATCGACAACGGTTTGGAACGCAATGCCAATCTTCCGGGTGATGGTTCCCGGCCCGCTGCCCATCCGGTCGATGGCCCCCTGACGGAAGGGGCCGGGATCTGGTTGCAAGATGTCTTGCGTCGTATGGCGGGGCATCGGGATCCTTTTCTTCATGTCCTCATTTTAGACCCCGCGGGACGGGTGATCGCCGACAGCCTGCGGGAGACCCCCTTGCAGGCCGGTTCCAGTCCTCAGGAGTCCGTCGGGGCGCAACGGGAGCCGGATTTTCCCTCTGCCGTCGCCCTCCACGCCTCGGAGCGGTGGAAATCCATCCTGGAACGGATGCGCACTGGCGCCAGCGGCAGCGACTGGTTTGAAGAGGCGGGAGAACGTCACCATGTGGTCTTTCATCCCCTGCCGGCCTTGGTGGGTTGGAGTGTCGTCCAGGTGCGTCCCCATCATGCCCTGGTGTCGGGTGGTCGCAACAGCCTCAATGAATTGCGTCTGGCTCTGGTCCTGATCACGGTGGCCACGTTGCTGCTGGCTGTGGCCTTGATCCGCAACCGGGTGGGACGGATCGTCACCCCCTTGACCGACCTGACCCGCGCCATGGACCTCATGGCTCAAGGCTCCCTGGACTTTTTTCGGCGTGTCCCCGAAAAGGGAGAGGACGAAGTCGCCCTGCTGGCCCGCACCTTCAACCGCATGCTCGCCACCCTCGACAAAAACACTGATGCCAAGGTCTATACCGAGCAGATCCTCGGAGCCATGGTGGATGGCTTCTTGGTGCTGGATCGGGAAATCCGCATCCAGCGGGTCAACGTCGCCCTGGTGACCCTGCTGGAAGAAACAGAGGAAAAACTGATCGGACGCCATCTGGACGCGCTGCTTCCGGATCCCTCTTTTTGCGCGATCATGTATCGGGATCTGCTGTCCGACCGTCAGTTTCGTTTTCAAGAGACGGTCTTTCTCACCGCCGATGGCCGTCAGGTGGCGGTTTCCATCTCCAGCAGCCTGTTGCGCCAGGATGACGAGATCGTGGGCACGGTCATTTTGGTGCAGGATATCCGTCAGCGCAAACGCAACGAAGAACAGCTCCATTTTCTGGCCAATTTCGACGTGTTGACCCATCTGCCCAACCGGTCGTTGCTGGTGGAGCGTCTGAGTCAATCCCTGGTGCGGGCGCCCTGGCGCAACACCAGTGTGGGGCTGATGCATTGCGCCCTGGACCGCTTCAAGACCATCAACGAAACCTTGGGACACCGGGCCGGGGATGAACTTCTCAAGGAAGTCGCCAACCGCCTCCAGTCCAACGTGCGGGAGGGGGATACGGTGGCCCGGGTGGGCGGGGATGAATTCCTGATTCTGCTCAAGGACATGGCCCGCGCCGAGGATGTGATCCATCTGGCCAGGAAAATCTCCAACGCCATCGCCATGTCCGTCACCTTGTCCAATGGGCAGGAGGTGTTCATCACCGCCAGCATCGGGATCAGTCTGTTTCCGGAAAACGGCACCAGCACCGATGAACTGCTCAAGAATGCCGATCTGGCCACCCAGTTTGCCAAGGCCCAGGGCAAGAATCAATTCAGTTTCTTCTCGGCGGAAATGAATCGCAAAGGCGCCCAGCGGCTGTCGATGGAGCGGGATTTGCGCCGGGCCATCGAGCGGTGTGAACTGGAGGCCCATTATCAACCCCGCTGGGATTTGAAACAGGATCGGCTGGTGGGGGCGGAGGCTTTGGTGCGCTGGCGCCGGGGGGGCGAAAAACTGGTTTCCCCCGGGGAGTTTTTACCTTTGGCGGAAGAGTTGGGACTGATCGAGGCTATCGATTTATGGATGGTGCGGGAGGTGTGTCGTCAGGCGCGGCAATGGTTGGATGCGGGACGACCCCCGTTGCGCCTGTCGGTCAATCTGTCCCACCATCTGTTTGGTCGCACCGATCTGGTGGAGGTGATCCGGCAGATCATCACCGAAAGCGCCCTGGAACCCCATGCCCTGGAACTGGAGTTGACCGAAGCCATCGTCATGCACGACGTGGGACACGCCATGAACGCCCTCCAGGCGTTCCGGGAGATGGGGATCCATCTGGCAGTGGACGATTTTGGCACCGGCTACTCGTCGTTTTCCCATTTGCGCCGTTTGCCGGTGCATGTGCTCAAGATCGACCGCTCCTTCGTGCGGGAGATCACCACCCATCGGGAGGACGCGGCCATCACCCACGCCATCATCTCTCTGGCCCACACCCTGGGGCTGCGGGCCACCGCCGAAGGGGCCGAGGAACAGGCCCAGCGCGATCTGTTGACCCGTTTGGGGTGCGACGAGTTGCAAGGCTATCTGATCAGCCGACCCCTCCCCGCCAAGGAGATGGAAGAGCGGTTCCTTCCGAAAGGATGAAACCGGCTCTGTCCGTTTTTGGGGCGTCACCGCCCCAGCAGATTGATGGGGGAGGCCACCTCTCCGGATTGCAGAAAAGCCAATTCGATCCGCGTCAGCAGATACAAAACCTCCCGCCCCAGATTGACCACTTCATTGAAGACATCTTCGGATCTGCGGAAATTTTTCCGGCGCAACAAACGGATGGTCTCTTCGGCCCTGGTGTGGAACAATTGGTGCTTTTCATCCAACTCTTGAACAATGCCAATGATTCTTTTGCTTTTGAGTCCCACTTCCTGGATCCATACCCCCACACTGCAAACATCGGAAGGTTCCAAAGTCGAATCCTTGCCCCAGTGCTGGAAGGCCCGCAGCAGTTGACGGGACCAACGCAGGTGCATCAATCGGGCATGACTGACCTCCAGAACCCCCCGTTTTTCGATCTCCCCTGAATCGGGGATGTGGATGTTGAACAAACGATGGATGAAACTCTTGACCGGATGGGCGGAAAAATCGCTCAAGGGTTTGTGTTCCAGGTAATCCAGTTCCGCTTCGGTGATGAAATAGACGATATCGCGGCTCAGGCTGCGTACCCGGTTCATCTCCCGTTCGATGTTCTCCTCCGAATCCATGGCAATCAACGAGACCAGACGATCGGCGGCTTGATGAAACTGCTCGTGCACCCCCACCAGACGCCGCACCGGATCCAGATGGTACAACTCCCGGATTCCGTCTCCATGCAGCCATACGCCCAGTTCACAATCCACATGGGAGGTCAGGTGGATCGTTTTTCGATGCTTTTGGACCATTTCTTCCAGTTCGGATTCCCAAAGCACATGGGCCATGCGGGCGATGCCGAGATCTACCTGATTCATTGCGTGTATCCCGTTGAATGGATGGAGTGTTGAGCATGGATGGAGATCATTGGGAACCCTGGGGATCTTTTTTCCGATGGTGGTTTCCAACGGTTTGTGGAGCATTGGCCATCGTGTTGAACCACGTGTTCTTGCCGGAGTGGGCCAGACCCATGATCACCAGAACAGGGGCGCAGTCGGCCTGCTTCCAGGAAACCGGAAACGGCAGAAGCGTGGTGGTGAGGGTGCTGACAGACATCGGTACTCCTTTGGATGCGACCGGTTGCCACGGTTATCGGATTCCGACGGTTTTGGCGATGTAGCCAACCGAAACCGCTGAAATATCCCGCAGATGATGGATTCCGTCGGGAGTCTTTTTGACCACTTTGCTGATGCTGACCCCCTTTTTGGTGCTCTTCGAGAAGGGATCCCAGAAGGCCGCCGGCACCACCACGGTTCCATCCTGACCGAATTCAAACAGATACGCGATTCCCCGATCAACCTGAAACACAATCCTGATTGCGGAGATGGAATCGGGAGTGATGGTAAACTGATCCTCGGGCCGGAAGGCGGTATGTCCCATCATTTGGGCAATCGAGAACAGCACATCTCCATCTTTGTTGCGTTCGTAGGTCAAACCACCTCGCACGGTCCCCTTGGCGGGGGTGATTTTCAGGTAGGGCTCCTGAAGCAGGCGGTTGATGGGTAAATGATATTTGGCAAACCGCACCTGAAACGGAGCCGTGCTGTTTGGATCCTTGTCGGTCTGTTCCGCCGTCGCGGGTTTGGTTTCCTTGTTGGCTGGAACCTTGGAGTCCGCATCCGCCACCACGGTTCCCTTGGCCGTTGGGGTCTCTTTGCCAGAGGGGGCTGTGGCGGGAGACGGGGTTTCCGGCTTGGACATGGCTTGGTTAGCCGCCGGGGTCTCCTTGCCAGGGGTGGCCGTGGCGGGAGACGGGGTTTCCGGCTTGTTGGTAGGCGTGGCGGCGGCTTGGGTCTCCGCTGGCAACGCCGGCGCCGGTTTGGACTCAGGCGTCGCTGCGGTGGTGGATTGGGGGGCCGGTACGGTTGTCGGGGCGGTGGTGACGGGTTTGCTGTCTTCTGTCGGCGGACGCACCGCAGCCGGGGGGGCTGGCTGGAGGGTGACCGGGGCGGCGGGTGCGGGGGATGCGCTTTTGGACTCCGTTACCAGCACCGGCGGTTTGGGCGCGGGATCCGATACCTTGGCAACCGTGGTCACCTGGGTTTGGGCAACAGGGGCAGGGGGCGTGGGATCCACGGGCCGCCCCAGGACCACCCAGACCGATGCCGCCACCAATAGGCCCCCGGCGGCGATGCCACCCAAGGTCCGAAGATGCTGCCGCTTGCGTTGGAGTTGGCGTTCGTTTTCGAGGAGCACGGCTTGTCGTTGTTTTTCTTGCTCCTGATCTTCCAGCGCCAAGCGTTGCCGTTTGATCTCATCCAGATGCGCTTGACGGATGCGGTCTTCGATGTCTCCCAGTTGTTCTTCCTCTTCGTACACCTCCGGTTCCGGCAGATCGTCGGATTCGGGGTCTTCCTCAGGAGCCGGCGAGAGGTCCACCAGCTCGATTTTTTTCATCTCTTCCGGGATCGGCAGCAAAACAATCCGTTCGGAAGGCAGTTGGGACAATCCCAACAGCAGATCCTGCTGCAACACCGTGGAAACCAGCAACCGAACCACACCCACCCGGATGCCATCACGCCAGTCGATACGATGGCCCAGATCCGGCAGCGACGCCACCAGGGTGCCGACCACCTGGACCGCCTCTTTGACCTCGTTGAATTTTTTCCGATTGACCTCCGGAGTGCCGGAGAGGGGAATGTGGATTGAAAAGAAATGCAGTCCTTGAAGCACAGCCTGTGATACGGCCTGGGGATAATGCCGGAGATCAAAATGGGGGGGATCGCTGTAAACCGCCAGAATGGCTTGAATGGCAACCGTTTCCGAATCGATGGAAATCGCTTCGCACGCCGTCACGTCATTCAGCAATTGTTGCAGTTTTTTCAATCCGGACAGCAGCACCTGAACGCTTTCCGGCTGGACAAAAATCATGGCTTCCCGCATCCGGGTAATCAGGGATTCCATGGATTGACTCAACGAGACGATGTGCGTCAGATCATGAAAAATGGCCGAACCACCAATGCCACGGATGGTTCTCAATAAGGAATCCAGGACGTTGGCACCGGTGGTTGGATCCCCATCCATCAGGGAGGGCACCTGTGGCAGGATCGCGTCCAGGCGTTTTTGGGCTTCTTGAACGAGCAGCTTGACTTGAGAAAGATCGGTATCCAACATGGCAAGACCTCCAGGCCGGGGAAAGGCTATAATTATTTGTGTTGCTAGGAAAATTTGAAGAAATTATCAAATTTCATATGGTCGAACGCCATTCGGACATGGGGGCTGCAATGGATGATCGATATATCCCGTCCCTGGTTTTCACGATTGTACTGGTTCAGCAGCAACATGGTTCCGAAGGCCGCTTTTCCGATGTGTACGGTGTCCTGGAAATCAAGAATGTATTTTGTCTTTCCGGAACGCCCGCGGTAGATTTTCGCAAAATTGTTTCTGCAATTGTAGTCAAACATTTTGGCGATCCGAATGGTGACCGTGACTTGTCCATCCGCGTCCTGTGCAACGCTGACTTTGAACTTGTGGGCTTCGTCCTCGTCGGAATCTTCAGCCAGGAGGGTGATATTGATGCCCGGAATATCCAACTGTGACAGGGTATTGAACACCTCTTTGTTGCAATGGGAAATCTGTATAGTGTCGCGTTCCCCCTGGTTGTGGGCTTCCAGGTGCAGCAGCATGGCCAATCCCGAGGCCGTAACGCTGGTGACATTGGCAAAGTTGAAGCGATACCGCCAGGACGGGGGTCTGTCTTGGTAGATCTTGATGAAATCATTCCAGAATTCGGCACTGAAATCCCCCCGGAAATGGACGATAGTTTCCATCTGGGTATGATCGATAAACTTGATCCCACTGCGGGAGGATTCGATCAGTTTCGGGAATACGCTTTTTTCTTCGAGCGTCACCAAAGAGATTCCGGTTTTGGTCACCCGTGCGACCGAGACCTTTTCTTCGAGGGGTACCCCCTCCAACACGAATTTCAGGACACCTTTCTGGCCCACTTCAATGGGATACTGGGTTGGCAGCACCAGAAACAAGGCATGGGTGTTGACATCCAGCGCATTGCCGGAATATCCGTTGAACTCCATGGGCAGTCCACAAAAGACCCGGTCATTTCTTCTTCTGTTGGTTGCGATTGCCATGGCCATTTCAAGTCTCCCCACCGATATGATCCGGGATCAGATTGAATTTACGTAGTTTTTCCAATAAGACCTGCCGCGTGACCGGTTTGGTCAGATAATCCGAACATCCCCCCTTGAAATAGGCCTCCATGGCCTGCAACGAAGAATCCATGCCGGTGACCATGATGACGGGGGTCTCTTTGGCGTCCGCCGCAATCCGTTTTTCGGCGGCCCGAATGCGGGTCAGGGTCTTTTGACCATCCATCACCGGCATGATGATATCCAGCAACACCAGATTGTAAGGGTCACCATCCTCCAAGTCGGCAACGAACAATTCCAAGGCAGCCTTGCCATCGCTGACCATGTCGCAGTGGGCATATTCTTTCAGGTAATCTCTCAATAATTTTCTATTGTTCAATTCGTCATCAGCGATTAAAATTTTCATGTTTTTGGTCCTCTTCAATCAGGAAGTGAATGAGACTTTCCACATACTGTTCCAGGTTCCGGCACATCATCAACGCATCTTCCCACGCTTCCGTTTCCACTTGTCCAATCATTCGGATGGTTTGGGTGACGATACGAGAGGCGCCAATCTGGGCGGCCATGGATTTCAGCCATGTTCCTTCCCGAATCACGGTGCCGGAATTTTCCTGCATTAATGATTTTTTTAATTTTTCCAGATGCTCGAATGCCTCTTTGATGAATGACTGTTTCAGGATGATCAGATTGGTCGGATCCGTTTCCACGGGGTTCAGAACAATCTCCCGGTTGACGGGGGGTTGGCCGGTTTTTCTTTTTTTGGAGAACGAGGCTACAATGTTGATCAATTCGATCGGCAGGTAGGGCTTCAGCAAAAAACCATTCATCCCCACTTCCAGACATCTTTTTTTTTCGTTCATCATGACCATGGCGGTCACCGCCACAATGGGCACCTGTGGATCGCCAACCTCTTGTCGGGAACCCGAACGAATGCGCCGGGTGGTCTCGAACCCATCCATTTCCGGCATCTGCAAATCCATCAGGATCAAATCGAACCGTGCGCCCTTTGTCAGTATGAGCAGGGCTTCCACGCCATTGCTGGCCACCGTGACCTTGTGGTCTTGTGTGTGCAGAATGTTCATGGCCAACTTCTGGTTTTCCGGCAGATCCTCCACCAGCAAGATTTCCAGAGGTTGAATATCCGTTCTTTTACGCAGTGGTTCGTTTTCTTCGTATTTGTGATTCGGTTCGTTCAGAACCGGGGAGATGATATGCAGAATTTTCTTAAGAAGATGCTGATTCCTGATGGGCTTCTTCAATGAGATCGCATTCTTGAAGAGACCTTCCAGAATGAAATTACGCAAGGAAAGATGCGAAGAAATCATCAGGATGATTTTGTTCGAATAGGCGGGATAGTGCGCTTCATCGATCAAACCGGCTTCGGCTTCCTGCACGATCTCTTCATCCACCATGATGACATCAAAGGGATTGTCGCTGTGTGTCCGCATGCAATCCATCATGGCTGGCGCATGCGAGACCATTTCCACAGAGGCGCCAAAATGCAACAACAGACTGTGGAGGATGGCGCGCCCGGTGGGATGGTTGTCCACCAACAAGATGCGTCGATCCTGAAGGGGAGTCGGGTGGGATTGGTATGCCTCCGGGCCTTGTTTCATCCAGGAGTCCGCCACCGGATCCTGTCGGCTCAAACCGAGTCGAATGGTGAAATAAAACATGCTCCCGTGTCCAACCTGACTTTCAACCTGTAGGCTTCCTCCCATCAAATAAACCAGATGTTTGGAAATGGTCAGACCCAGACCCGTTCCGCCATATTTGCGGGAAATGGAGCCATCCGCTTGCACAAAACTTTGAAAGATCAAATGCAGTTGTTCATCCGGGATGCCGATGCCGGTATCCGAGACGGAAAAGCGCACATGAATGGCATCCTCGGGGGCTTTTTCCAGGGGGGCTTCCCGTTGGACCGAGAGGACTATTTCGCCTTCGTGGGTGAATTTGATGGCATTGTTGATCAGGTTCACCACAATTTGTTTCAGACGCAGCGGATCCCCGTCCAGCAGGGCCGGCAGATCCGGGGCGATCTGACAATAAAATCCTAAGCCCTTCTGGTGGGCCTTGATGGCCAACATGTCGCAGGCGTTTTCCAACTGACCCACTAGGTCAAACGGGACATACTCCAAGGCGAAGTGACCCGCCTCGATCTTGGACAGGTCCAGAATGCCGTTGATGAGATCCAGCAGGGATAACGAAGAGGAACGCACAATTTGCAGATTGCTGAAGATTTCATCTTTGGACAATTGGGCACTTAAAACCAGATCGGTCATGCCGATGATGGCATTCAAGGGACTTCTGATTTCATGGCTCATGTTGGCCAGAAATTCACTTTTGGCTTTGCTGACCGCTTCCGCTTTTTCCCGCGCGTCTTGCAACTCCTGGTCGATTCTGGAACGCACAATGATATTGGCCAGGGCCTGACCAATGGAATTGAACATCAGATTGTCAAAAATCTCCTTCATGATGGAACTGGAAACCACCAGTCTCAAGATGCCAAGATTCTCGTTGCCGGAGAACAGCGGGATGCAGTAATCGATTTTCCCTTCCATTTTTTCCTGGATTGTCATGTCGGAACCCAGAGAATAAACGCTCATCATGGGATCGGAAAACATGGAAACAATGCAAGAGGAACACTCGTCGGAAACGTTTGTGCATTGATGCTGCTGCGGAAAACAGTTGTCCGGCTCTTGCGCCACCAGATTGAAGCCGTTCGTGACGCGATCCCATAAAAAAATCGCTACGTGAATGTTTTCGGAAGCCAGCCAGGGCAGCCTGACAATAAAACCAAGGGCGCGCTGCAACTGCTCTTGCAGGGAGCGGGTTTCCAGGGAGAGATGCAGCAGATGATTGACCGTTTTCTGGGTCTGCAAAGAGATGGTGGCGTTGCGTTCGGAACTGCGTACCCGATCGATTTCAATCATTTTGTCTTTGAAGCTGTTTTCCGCGACCAGCAAGGTGTCCTTCAATGCCAAGGAGAGCTGTTTGTAGGCCGTGATATCGCGAATGCTGGCCACACAATGAATCACACCGTTGATCAGAGTCAGGAACAAGGAGAGTTCCAGATCAATCCGGGCGCCATTGGAATGCAGTCCTTGCAGGAAAATTCTTCTCAGAAAACGCGGTGTCAGATTGGGTTGTTCCCGCAGCGCTTTGATGCCCTTCTGATGGGCGAAACGGAACTCCGGAGGAATGATCAGCTTGGCAATATCTTTGCCGATGACCTCATCGCGGGAAAATCCGAATAACTCTTCCGCGGATTGGTTGAAGACGATGATCCGATCTTGAAGATCCGTAATGATCAGCGCGTCCAGACCGTAATCGATCAGACTGCGGGCCAATCCTTCCAGTTTATGGGAACTGCCCATCGCACAGGACAGACCTTTTGAATCCGTGTTCCGCAGCACATTGAAATCATGCACGCGTTGGAGCAACAGAAACGGTTGAACCGGCAAATAGATGAAATCGTCCGCTCCGCATTCCATGGCGCGGGCTTCCGAGGTGATCATGTAATAACGGGAGAAAAGAATGATTGGAATGGTGCAGGAGGGTTCTTCGGACTTCAGTTGATGGCAGATTGCGTAACTATCAAAGTTCCGGATCGTGATATCCAGGAAAATGACCAATGGTGATGGCGATTTTTTGGCAAGACGGAGAATGGCCTCCGCGCTTTCGATACCCTCGACCCGGTATCGGCTGGACAGGATACTTTTGGGAGAACCCGGTTCCTCATGTTGCGCGTCGGCAATGAGGATCGTGGCGGTTTCATTTTCCAACATGCGCCCCCTCCGCAATACTTTCCACCGCATGAGAAAGACCGAAGGTGACTACATAAGGGATGATATGTTTTTCCGACCCGATTTTGATCTCAAACAATCCACGGCGGGAGGTTTGTTTCCAGACCACCCGATACCGGACCATGAATCCGGGATCGGTGGAAAAATTGATCTTGACCCGGCGGGTGATCTGGGTGCCAAACTCGATATGCAGACTTTTTTTCAACTCTTTTTGAACCATGCTTTCCAGTATGATCCAAAGGGAGGCCTTGAAATGGTTGCCGAAAGACTGTTGATCGGTGATGGACAGGCTGATGTTGGCCGTCCGGGTGAATTCGTGCTCGCTGCTTAACACCTTGTTGCCGTAGCGATTGTCCAGGGGGACTTCCTCGGTGGCCAGCACAATGGAATCTTCTCCAATAATGCTTTCGCGCATGAATTCGATGGTGGAAGAGGCGGTTTCCGGCAGCCGCTCCAGCGGGGGACGGTCAAAGGTTTGATCGGCGATGATCGGAATGTATTTCTTGCCCAGCAATCCGCCAACCACGGCAGCCACACCATAGGGAATGAGTTGAAGCACGGAAGCCTCCTCGGATTGATGCTGGTATGGTGGATTCCAATAAGAACAACACGTTGGCACACAATAAAGGCTAGACGCCCGGTTGCAATGCTTCCAATTGTTTCAACTGTTCGAGGTATTCCATGTGTTTCATCAGTTCCATTTGTTTGATGCGATCCATTTGCACTACATGGTCTTGATGCATGCGACGCATTTCTCCCAGGAAGTTGGGGAAATCTTCGTGGAGTTGGGCCATCAGATCATGGGCCTGGACAATGGTTTCCAGATTGCCGCGAAACAGTTGTCCGACATTCTGGAACGGCGTCACCACAATTTGCAAAGCCTGCTGGGTGCGTTCAAAAGAGGCCTGACATTTTTCAATCTCCTTGCCGACATTTTGCAGCATTTCGGAGATTTCGCGATCCGTTCCGGAACGGTTGCCGCTGAGCATTTCATTCAGTTGCAGCAAGGCATTGTTTTTCATCTCCTCGGCCTGACGCCCTTCTTCTTCGAGCATTTCGATCAGGGGCTTCAGATAAATCATGATGCGAGGATCAATACGCTTCTCCAGGGTCTGGAGAATGGTGCTTTGTTGCGTCTGGAACTGGTTGAACAGATCCGGAACCTGGGACAAAACCTCCAGGTTTTCCGCCATGGGAGAGGCGACCGCAACCGGAGTGCTGCCGGCTTTTTCGATCAGTTTGGCCATGGATTCCTGCAGATCGGATACATCTTTGCGAACCGCCGCCAAGCCGGCTTTCATCTCTTCGGCGATGACCGACTTGGCCGATTTGGCAAAGGAGGCGCCATCCGACAGGCTGTCCGCCTTGCGCATGAAACTGGTGATGGCGGCAGCGGTAGTTTCAATCTTGCCGAGCTTCTCATCCAAACTTTTGACATGAACCGCTGTCGAAAGATGTACCTCCACCACCTTCTTCAGCAGATCTTCCATGATGGTGATCCGGTTCTGGAGTCCCGCGTCTGAAGACATGACGTGTTGAGGCATTCTGGTCGCTCCTTTTATACTTATTTGATTTGTACATACACCAAAATATCATGACATTTGATGCATCTCCCCGAAGGGGGATGGGGTCGGGTCGAGTTGGGCATGATCGGCGGTCCGACTTTGTAATAGGCGGACACCTGTTCCCAGACTTTGGCAACCGGGGTGGCAGGTTGACTGCCCGGCGGTGCTCCTCCCCGAATCAAATGACAATTGGTACACGGTCCCCAGGAGGGGTGGGGCATCTTGGCTCCTGGCTCGATGGTGGGAATGCGCTTGACCAGCATTCTTTGCAACGAGTTGGACGGTGGATTGACCAGTTGCAGCACCGGTTCTTGCAAAGAGGGTTGAGTCGGCTTGGGAATGGATCCAAAAACCTCTCCTTCAACCTGTGAGGTGGGTTCATCCGTGAACAGGGTGGACCACAAGGATGCGCCCTTGTCCGATCTCCACAGGAGGCCCAATCCAATCAAGGCGATCAAAACGATCACTGCAAGAGTGGCCCAGCGGCCGGAGGTGTTGGATTGGGTACCGTTCATCGCCCGCCTATCGCAACTTGTTGGACCAAAGAGCAAAGCCTTCATCATTGCGCAGTTGACACAGTCTGCCGTTGATGCGAATCCGCTTGGCGTAGATCAGGGGAGACGTGCCGTTTCGTTCAAACGAAAAACCCGAGCCATCCACCGCGACATCATGGGCCAGCGGACAGCCCAGATATTTGAGAAACCAACCCGGTCCCACGGAAATACGCATTTCCTGGCCATTGGCGCCGTTGATCCACAGATGCAGTTGCCCATCGCTTTGGGGTTGTTCGGAAATCTGTTGCACGGTTCCGGCGAATTTGACCGTGGGCGACTGCTGCAACAAAACCAGACCGGAAGCCCCGGCTCCGGCGCCATCGGTGGGGGTGCGGGCGGCGGCCACGGGAATCATGCGCAACGCCTCTTGTCCTGGCGGTTTCAACAGGGCGTTGGTCCCCACCTGAGGGGTGGTGGCCGCAACGGGAAGCGTCTGGGGTTTGGTGGGTTCCCAGAACCGGTCCGGCAACAACGACGCGACCATCACTCCAACCACAAAGACCATGCCGGCAACCACGATCCATTCGCCAGGTTCCATCGACCGTTTCATGAGATCCGCCCCTTAGTCCCGAACATCCGGTGTGAGGTAGAATTGGATGCTGCCAATATTTTCGACACTCTGCATGATCTTCTCCTTGAGAGCCGCCAGGATCAGATCCCCTTCAAACACCTTGAGATCCTTGTTCACCCGCAGATCCGCCTCGATATACAGGCTTTCTCCCAGGCTCCGGGCCCGCAAATAGTTGATGCCCATGACGCGGGGAAAGGTGCGGATGATCTTGTAAACCCCTTCCAACTCCTCCACATCCGGGGAGGCGTCCATCAGATTGTTCACCGCTTCGACCATCAGTTCGATGCCGATCTTGATCACCAGAATCGACAACAGAATGGCGGCCAGGGGGTCGGCGATGGGAAAATCCAGAATGGTGGCGAAAAACAGTCCGATCACCATGCCGATGGAAGAAAACGCGTCCGAACGATTGTCCCAGGCATTGGCCATGATGGCCGGGCTGTTGTTTTCAATGGCCACGCAGCGTTGGTATTGATACATCAGTTCATTGCCGATGGTGGAAACCACGGCACCCAGCAAAGCCATGCGGTCCGGTGTGGCGAAGGTGTTGTTGATGATGCTCAACAAGGCATCCACCAGAATGAAAATTGATCCGATCACCAGGATCAGTCCCACGATCCCCGAGGAAATATGCTGAATCTTGCCATACCCGTAGGCGAATTTTTCGTCCGCGGGCTTGTCGGAAAGTCTGAGGCTGAACAGGGTAAACACACTGGCCAACAGGTCGGCCAGCGAATGGAACGCATCGGCCATGAGGGCCGCGCAATTGGTCACCAGGGACATGACCACCTTGTAGGCCACCATGAATACATTGAACCAGATCGAATACCAAGTCACATCATCGCGACATTGAACACAGTGTGGGTACTTCATAAGGTATCGGCCTCGCCGGAAATCAGGAATGCCCTGTGACCCAAAGTCACGTCAATGGGTGCATGTTCAATACAGTGTCTCCCTGCCATGACCAGTCATGACAGAGATGAAGTCGTGTGACTCCCAGAAACAACCTTGTCGGTTGTCCGGTGCGCCAAATCCGGGATGAAAGCCACGTCGTCACGCCAAGCATCCGCGCTCCGGGCTGTCATCGGGGTGTTCATGGGGTGGCCAAGTCCGATGGTTCCGCGGTCTTGGTCACCACAGGTTTGGCCGAAGCGATGGAGACTTTGTCCGTGGGCGCGGTGGTCCCGCCTGCCGCTTTGGCCGCCTTGGAGGATTTTGTTCCATTGTCTGTTTTGGCCGCGGGTTTTCCGGTCCCTTCCGTTGCCTTGGCGGGTTGGGCTGGTGAGGCCCCCATCGGTTTGTCCGTTCCTTTTTGAGCGTTGACCGGTGGGGCTTTTCCTCCCGTTTCCGGTTTGGCGGCGGCGGAAGCGGGAGCTTTGCCCTTGGGGTTTGGGGATTCGTGATCCACATTGCCCAGCGTGTCGGTACTCGGCTTCGGTGGTTCCGGATGAACCGCTGCGTCATCGGATGGCGGTGTCTCCTTGGCCGGCGGACTGACCAACTTGTTTTCCGAGATCAAACGCATGCTCTTTTTGGCATCCGGTTCCACCGGGTCGGCTTTCCGGGTTTGGGATGCGTCTGTCCCCATATCCGGCGCGGGCATGGCCGGCGGATTGGATTCGGCAGGGGAGACGGCCTTTTCAGGTTTGGGTTCCGCGGGGAGGGGTTGTCCCGGCGGCAGCCGACCGTTTTCCGGTTGCGAGGGGGCCGGAGCCGCTTTGTCTCCGGTTTTTTCACCCGTTCCGGGTTGGACTTTGTCGGACTCGGGTTGGACCTTGCCTGGAGGAACCGCCGGAGTCGGGGCGGCGGTACCGGTTTCGGGGGCGGCGGCACCGGGGGCGTTGGGTAGCGGAGTGCCGGTACCGGTTTCCGGTTTGTTGACCTCTTTGTGATGGGTGTTGGTCAATTCCACTTCCGGAATCAGACGCATGAATTTTCTGGAATCCAGGTCCATGTTCATGTTGTCCGGGCCCGTGCCGGCGGTGAAATATTGATAACGCTCAAACCCCAAGATCCGGGACATGATCGACCAGGGGAAGGAGGTGATCAACGTGTTGTACAATTTGACTTCCGTATTGTATTCATCACGTCGCTGACTGATCATGTTTTCGATATCCACCAGTTTGTCCATCAGTTGCTGGTAGGTGGTCGATGTTTTGATGTCAGGATACTGCTCGACCAGTCCAAAGAGCCGGGAAAGGGCTTCCATGGGGGAGCTGGGCGTCGGCGTCGGTACCGCTGGACTGGGAAACGGTTGTGAGGCCGAAAGTTTCTGGGGCGGGGCGGAGGCATGGGACTGGGCCGGTTGACCGGATGATCCCTGTTGACCGTTGTTCCCCCCCGAGGTGGTTTGTCCCATCATGCCCAGGCGTCCATCCGAAACATAGCGGAACACTTCCTGTTCCAGCATGGCATGGTTCAAGGTCAGATTGACCAAGTTGCCAAACAGGTTGGAACGCCGTTGCAGGGCATCGTGAATGTGTCCACGGGAAGAGAGAACCTGTTCTTCCGCAGCCACGAACCGGTTGAAATTGTAAAACGTGGTCACGATCAAAAAGACGATGGCACTGATGCTGGAGACCAGTATCAACGACTTGGACTTGATGGGAGGGAGAGTGGTGGCATGGGTGGCCTCTTCCTCCTGATAAAGCTGGCGCATCAGTTTACGCATGCGTTGCATGCGTTCACTGCTGGTCAACTCCAGCCCGATGTCATCCATCTCGTCCATAGGATCTTTTTTATCCGACATGAGCGGTCAAATCCAGTTTCTAGCTGTCCTGAATGGCTTCTTTGAGTTCAGAGGTCTTTTTGAAAAAGACCACGGCCTCGTCATGTTTGCCCTGCTGGTCCAGCACGAAACCAATCGACTGATAGACCTTGATCTCGGAGGGACGAATGGCCAACGCCTGCTGGAACGCTTCAATGGCCGCGTCGTATTCACCCAGATGATCCAGGGCCAGTCCCAACCGATAGTGCATGTTGAAATTGTTGGGGGCCTTTTCGATCGCGCCTTTGAGAACCGTCACCGCTTTCTGGTAATCCTTGGCCTGAATGTAGGCCATGCCTAAAATGGAGTTGACCCGGGTGCTGGAGGGATCCTTTTCACGGGCTTTTTCCAGGGTGAGAATCCCTTCCCGGGTTTGTTCGGTCTTGAGATAACCATATCCCAGGTGAAACAGGGTCTCTTCATCCTGGGGCCATTGCCGCACCACCTGCTCCAACAGGGGCAAGGCCTGCCAGTAACGACCGTGTTTGATATGGTCGATACCGCGGTCGCGATAAAATTTGGCCCGCATTTCACCATCCACGGTGAAGACCGCATTGAAGGTGTCGATGGAACGGACCGCCGCACGCTGGACCACACCCAGAAACGCGTAAGAAAACAGTCGGACTTCATCCATTATATTGACAGGGGAACGCATATTGCTCATGGAGTTTTGATCCTTTTCCAGTCTTTAATTAATAATCGGATGACAGGCTTGACACGGTCCCCGATCCTTGTGGGGAGAGGTCATTCCCATCCGTATGGGAGGAGGAGGCAGGATGATGCCATCGGGATCCGGCACGATATGGCCCGTGGTGCCGATGGCGTGACATTGGGTGCAAGGCCCGCGATAAGGATGGGGCATGATTTCGCCGGGCAGGATCATGGGGGCGGTTTCCACCTGGGCAAAGCCCAGATTGCTCTTGGCCACCAACATGAATTGCTGCATGAGTCCACGACGAAACACCAGAATCGAGGCGGATTTGGCCATTTGCACCTTTTTGGTTTCGGCGAGCAGCTCTTCCAGACTCCGGACCGGATTGCCGTTCACGGCCACAATCACATCACCGGCCAGCAGTCCGGCTTCGGCGGCATTGAGGGTGACTTCGTCGATCAACAGTCCTTCCAGTTCGATCGGCAGCTTGAGTTTCTTTTTCAGTTCAAGGGACAAAGGCAGCGCTTCCAACCCTTTCCAATGCCCTTCGGACAGTTTGGCCTTGGGATTGACAAACGGTTTGAGGGTCGGATCTGCTCCGGTATGGCCCACCAGGGAAGGCAGGGGGGCGTTTGCAACCGGTGGGGTGGCCATCATTGCGGGGGCGGAGGATGGCAGGCGGTTTGGAACCGGTGGAGCGGCCATTCCAGGAGCCGTCATGGTGCCGACTGGAGGACGACCGGGCTGAACCGGCAGCTCCATCCTGTTCATGGTTTCGGTTCCCACACGGTTGGAGGCCGTGGGGGCGGACACGGTTGGGCTGAGGGCTGGAGCAGGGTTGGCCTGTCCCACCGGGGCGGTTGCCGAACCCGGTTGCCCTTTCGGTTTGGGATCTGAAAAGAGGGCCACGATGATGAACGCGATCACCATGAGAAAGCCCGCAGTAACGATCGTGGCGGGGTTTGGTCTCATATCAGAAACATCCTTACCGCAATGACGAACATCAACGCCGCATAAATCCAGCGCAACATATTCAGGGGGATTACCGAGGTCAGCCATGCGCCGACCATGCCACCCACAAAGGCGCCGGGTGTCAGGATCAGGGCCATCAGGATCGGGGTCTGCAATTCAAAAGAACCGGTTTGCACCCCATGCCACAAGGCCACCACCGATCCGACCAACGAGGAGAAGAACACCAATGTCGCACTGTTGGCAATGGCGTTTCGCAAGGGCATGCGGGCGATGTACCGTTGCAACGGGACTTCGATCACGCCTCCGGTAATGCCCAAAATACCGCTGATGACACCCATGGGCAGTCCAAGAACCCCGTGACGTGTTTTGGTGTTCTGCCAATGGGGGGGGGGAAGATCATCGTTGATCTGGTTGCCGAAATATTTTTGCAGCCAGGGCAGGAAGGAGGATCCGGATTTTTTGGCAACCGTTTCATCTTCCAGCAGGGAATCCGGTTTACGCGGACCGGAGCGGGATTCGGAGATTTCCACCAACATTTTGATGCCCAGCAGCAAAGCAAACACCCCCAACATCCATTGAATGGCGGTTTTGCTCATGACATTGCCGATGAAATAGCCCAACACCATGCCGCCCATGGCCCAAGGAATCAAGGGTTTGCACTGGTCGAAGCGCAGCAGTCCCTGACGCTGATAACGCAGCATGGCCGCGCCATACATGAAAATATTGGTGATGTAGGCCACGGGACGGACCAGCAGCAATCCATATCCAAAGAACCACATCAACCCCGTGACCTTGATGATGCCGCCACCCATGGTCATCATGCCACCGCTGATCCCGGAAATGAATCCAAGGAACAGCAGACCCAGGAAGTTTGCCGGCGTGTATCCCCAGATACGCAGAGTGGGGGCGTGGGTGGGATCTTGCACAGCACCCACCGGATCCACCGTTTGGGTCAGGGCCACATGTTTGCCCAGGCTCAGTCCCAGAATCCCTTGCACTTTTTTCCACCAGATATCGGCGGTTCTGGGGGGGTGGGGCGGAGCGGTGGCGGGTTGGGGATTGGGTACCGGAGTGGCCATCGGATCGGTCACCGTTCCCGCGGCCACGGCGGAACTCTTGTGTACAAAGGTGACCACCTCTTGAAAATGGGTCACCAGAATGTTGGTCGGAATCGCGAACCCCAAGACATTGCCCACCCCATCTTGAATCGCCATATTGATGCCCACCAGATGTCCCTGATTGTTGACCAGGGGGCCACCGCTTTGCGCCCAATGAAAGACGGCGTCGGTTTGCATCAGATGGGTCAGGCTGCGATCCTTGATGATTACCGGTTCGGTCAGGTCCATTTTGGCGACGGTGCCGATCCGTTGCAGGGCTTCGGTACCCAGGGGATCTCCCCAGGCCTGGACCTGATCCCCGACCTTGAGCACAGGGGTTTGTTCCAGGGCCAGATAGGGAAAGATGTCCTGGGAGACGATTTTGATCAGGGCCAGATTGTGTTGCGGCAGCACCTTGACCGTTTTGGCCGGATATTGCCGCGGTCCGAACGGAGTCTGGACGCGGACCTGAATTTCGGAAAGATCCTGGATCAGGTGCAGGGCCGTCACCACGTACCCTTTGGGATTGATCAGAATTCCGGAACCCGCGCTGACATAGGATCCCACCGGGCTGTTGGGAGCCTTGTTGAGTCCGGCGATGTTCACCATGGCCACCCGGATGGGATTGAATTCCTGCTCGGCGGGAGTCAAGGCGATATTCTGGGCTGCGAGGGACGAGGCGGCATCCGTCGGCACATGGGTCAGCATGCCCATGCCCAACTGCTCCGGGTGATCGCGCACCAGATGGATACCCCAGGCAATGGTGCCAAAAAAGAGCAGCACCAGCAAGGCAGCGGGAATCCTCCATGCCTGCCGGCAGAATGGAATGATGTGCGGAGAGGGAGTGAATGATCTCATTTCAGTTTCCGGAAGAAGCCTTCTGTCCAGATCCAATGCTTTTGATGCCCAAGTGCTGTCTGGTTTTTTCGATGCGTCGTTTGATTAAAGAATCTTAAGGAGCGATCATCAGTATGTACACGGATGAAAGGCTCAAGAAAATGAGTGCCATGGGTACCCCCCAATGCAGATAACCATGAAAATCCAGAATGGCCCCGGGAACCTGTTGTTCTTTGGGCATATGGCGGGCGTAGTTGGCCATGAAGCTGGCCACCACCGGACCGGCGGTGGCACCCGAAAGGGTGGCCGAAGACCCGGCCAGCACCCCCAGGGAAAGCGCCCACCAGATGGCATCCCCGGAAATATTGGCGCTCATGGCCTGGACTACCGGAATGAGCAGGGCCGTGGTGGGGCCGGCGTTGAACAACGGGGTCACCAAACCGGCCAGCCACATCAACACCAACAGCGAAAGCGTGGTATTGCCGCCACCCAGGGTGTCGATGATGGTGCGAAACAGTTCCAGCACACCCGCGGCCTGCAGTCCCCCCACCATGATGAACAATCCCAAGAAAAACAGGATGTCCCCGCCACTCATGGCTTCAAACAGTTGGTTTCTGGGCAATTTTCCAAGGGCCAGCATGGCCAGTCCCGCCACGAACGACAGGGTGGCCGGCTGCATGCCCAGGGGTTTGGCCAAAAAAAAACCCACCAAGGTCAACATGAAAACCCACATCCCCACTTTCAGCAGGTAGGGATCCACCGTCATGGCCGTCTCGCCATTCTGGTTCGGGGAGAGTTCCAGCAGCGCCTGATGAATGGCTTCCAGGTCGATGGAGGTGGAGTCGTGTGTGGTGATCTCTTTTTGAAAATAAAGGAGCAGTGTGGCCAGAAGCACCAGACAGGGTACCATCATGCCCATAATGAAATCATCAAAATGCAGCCGCGCCACCGAGCCGATAATCATGTTGGGAAAATCCCCCACCAATGTGGAGGCGCCACCCAGGTTGGAGGCGATCAATTCCGCCGCCACGATGGGTGCGGCGGCCATTTTCAGGGAGTGGCACAGCACCAGCGTCAGGGGCAGCAGAATGACCATGACGGAGAGATTGTTGAAACACAAGGAGATCGCATAGGTGATCAGAACCAGCAGGGTCATGATCAGCAGTCGGTTGCCTCCCGAATAACGGACAGCCTTGAAGGCCAGATTGTGAAACACCCCGGAGCGGAACAGGGCGTTGGAGATCAACGACATGCCGAACAGCAACGCCAAGCTGTCAAAATAGATCGCCTGGATGGCCTCTGCAAAGATGTAGAAGTCCAAGGCCCATCCCAGAAACAAAAACGCCAGCGCGCCCCCCAGCATGGCCAGACCGCGATCCACCAGATCCATTTGCACCAGAACAAAAATTCCGGAGAACAGGGTCAGGGAGAGCACGATCAAGGTGGTGTCCATCAGGGGGTCAATCCCTTCTTGGAGGCGTCCGACTGGGCCTGCAATTGGGAAAGCTTCTGACGCATCTCGACGATTTCGTTTTCCATGTGGCGCAGTTCCGGCAAAGAGCCGTCAGCGGATTTGAAATGAACGCTGACTTCTCCCAGATGCGAGATGCCGTTGACCAGCCGTTCTTCCACCCACAGACTGATCTCCTTGCCCCGTTCCACCGTCAATTCGGGATCGACTCCGATCACCAAAGAGATCCAGATATCCTGACCCACCCGCCGGGTCAGGATATTTTCGACGGTTTGCACACCGGAAACGGTGCGGGTCAAATCCCGCACCTTCTGGATGATCTCTTTCGGAGCCGAGACATCCATCAACCCCTGGAGGGCTTCCCAGGAGATTTTCACCCCGAGATGAAACAGGTCCAGACACTCTCCGACCGCCACCAAAGTGTCGAGCCAGGGCATGTTCAGATAGTGGGATCCGATGATGCCCAAGGCCACCGCCATGGACGAAATGCCATCCGACTTTTGATGGGCCGACAGGATCGACACGATGGGGCTGTTGATCTGGTGGGCCACACAACGGGTGTAGTACCACAGGAAAATATTGGCCCCCACCACAAACAGGGCTGTCCAGAGGGCGATCAGGTGGGGAGCCTTGTGGGTGGTTCCGGCACCGGACAGCAGCTTGTCCGCCTCGAAATAAATGAACAACCCGGTGATCACGATCATGGACAGGCCGACGATCAGGGAAAACAGAAACTCGGCCTTGCCATGTCCGAACTGGTGTTCCTGGTCCAGGGGCTGTTTGGAAAATTTCAGCCCGAAAAGAATCAGGAAGGAGGTCAACACATCCTTGACCGAATACAGCGCGTCGATCAACAGCGCCTGGGATCCGGAAATGAGTCCGACAAAGACCTTCAGGATGGACAGGCCGATATTGGAGATCAGCCCGATCCATCCCACCGAACGGTAACAGATGATGCATTGTGGGTAATTCATGGCCCATCATTCCTGCGTCGGTTACGTATGACTTTGCGCGCCAAATGATTGACGGTTGCCAATAAAAATCCGCAGATGAATGCCCCTGATAAGATCAATATCATGGGCAATTCAATCGGCGGCCCCACAATCAGCCTGATCTGCACGGTATGCATGTTCTGGGATGCAAAAATCAACAATAATAGCGACAGAATCAAGGAGATGAAAGATTTGGTCATCCCTTCTTTCCTCTCTTGTCATGCCTTTGCAGTCCCACCATCATGCCGGATTCCTAGATATTTTCCGCCCAATTGCCGATCAACGGCAGTTTCCAGGCCCGACTCGTGATCACCGAAATCAGACCGATGACGGAAAACACGAAACACAACAGGCTGGAAATACCGAAGAAAGCCCGTCCGAGGCCCGGTACCACCAGGCTGTAAATGGCCAGGACTTCCCACATCCACAAGACAATGCCCTGACGGGCGTGAAAACGCACATAAGGATCATCGCGATTCACGACCAGGGGAACCAGAGACAGAATTCCCAGATAACTCATACCCGCCAACATTTTGGAACCCACACTGCGGGTCAGGGGTAAGGTGGTTGCCATGTCTGACACTCCATTCGTAAGGGGGGTTGACGATTCCCGTTCACTTGGCCGATTTGGACACGTGTCCAACCTGTTCCCAGTACTGGGGAGGCAATTCCATGGCCAACTTCAAAGCTCCCATGCCACCGCAGAAATCCGGATCCGGCACCTGACGCACCACCACATTGCCGAATTCTTTCATCATGGTGGCAATCAGTTCCTCGATTCCCCGGATTCGGGAACCACCGCCGGTCAGGTAGATATTCTGGAGCGCCTCTTCCTGATCTTCCGGATCGAAGACCGTGATCAGGGTTTGGAGATGTTCCACAATTTCGGTGACGATGGCTTCGCAGGCGGTGCGGACCTCTCTGGTCAGATTGATCGAAACCGGTTTGCCAGCCACACGCAAATTGGCGACGATCTCTTCTTTGGGGGTGCCGACAAACGCATACTGTTCTTTGATCTTGCGGGCCAGATTATTGGTCATCTGGACATTGGGATGATTCTCCCGGATCATGTTTTCCAGCAGCAGATCGATATAGTTACCCGCCTTGAGCACCGTGACCTGTTCGTTCATGCCCGGAATCGTACCCATCATGGCGCAGATGTCCGTCGTCCCCGCACCGATATCGATGATGATGGCATTGTTCAACTGATCGATGGCGTAGGCCGCCATGAAGGGCTCGGAGACCACCATGGACAGATCCAGCAACTCCTGGGTGATTTTCAGGAGTTGATTCTTGTTGAACATGGAGGCCCGCGCCGGCACACCCAACACACCGTAGATCTGGTCACCCGGTTGGGGATTGGCCAGGCTGATGGCGTGTTTGATGAGCAGTTTGGCCGCTTCGGCGGCTTGGTCGTTGGCATCCTTGAGGACGCCGTCTTCCAAGGGATAGTGGATGTTCAGATACGATTGCCGTTTGAGGGCGTCTTCCCCGATCATATGGGTGTGATGCATCAATTTGACGCCAATGATATCTTTGGGATAACCAACCACGGAGCGGACGGATGCCCGGGTGCCACGATTGGAAAGGACCATGGTCCGGGATGTGCCCAGATCGATTCCGAGTAGAAGAGGACTGCGATCAGTGTGTTGCATCATATCTATCGATCCCTTGTGTGGATGGAAATGGGGAGAGTCGGTTTTGTCCGTCAAGGACAAACGTTGGTGCCATCCTATTTTTTCGTGGTTTTGAATGCCCGGAAAACCGCTCCGATCGCACCCACCACCGGCATCGTCACGATACCAATGGTGCCCAATGCAATGTTGCCGGCGCCCACGATAATATTGGCCACACCACCACCAGCCCCTTGCACACCTTTGGCAATTTTCTGGGCGGCACGATCCGTTCCGGTTGGTTTGGGTCCTGTCACCTCTTCATCGGGTTCCTCTTCGGGACCGACGACTGTGGTTTTCACTTTGTCGGCCACGGTTTGACTTTCCTGGACCATGGCGCCGATCATGTCACCCAGCGCATTGAAAATCCCGGTTCCGAGGGATTCGATGGGCACCTGCAAGGTGCCATTTTCGTCAACTTTGCGATGACGGTTGGTGCTTTTGCTTTTCGGGGGCGCCGCGGAAGGGGCGCCGGAGTCGGCTGTTTTGGCCTGGGCCGGTTTGATGACCGGTTCATCGTCCAACGGCTCTTCCCCTTTCAGTTGACGCAGGAAAGCCTCGCTGAGGCGGGCCTGGGTCGGGGAGGGCAGTGTATCGATTTTGGGCCGCGACATCGCGGGGGCTCTGGAAATGGGCGGAACCAGAATACCCGGTTGCAGCTTTTGGCTCTCATCGGCGGCTGCGGTTTGTTGCGTCATGAACTGGAATTTGGCCACCGGCGGCAGTTCCGTGCCGCTTTCCGTGGTGCTGACCGCTTCCACGCCGGTCGCAGTCGTGCGAACCGTGGTGGTGACATCCTCTTGAATGGTGAAGGTCGAATGGGGTTTGACATCGCCCACCGGTTCCAGGGTGGGAACAGCCGTGACCGGCTCCTCTTGCGACTCTTCCTGGGCGGCTGATTTGGCCTTCAGGGATGAGCGCAGATCAAACCCTTCTTCCATACGCTTGGAGGCGGCGTCACGGATCATTTTGAGCACCCGTTCTTTTTCAGCCGCGGCCACGTAGGGATCCTTGCGGGGCATGGCGGAGGAGGGGGATTCCTCCTTGTCTGAAGGCTCTGGGGCTGAAGGCTCTGGTTTGGCCTCGGGAGTCACCGCGGGGGTGCCTGTCCGGGCCAGATCCGTGAACCGGTCCACCAGACCCGACAATTCCGCCTTTTTCTCTGCCGCAGGCTCTTCGGATGGGGCGGGCGTAACCTCTGCCTTTTTCTCGACAGCCGGTGAGAGGGGAGGAGTCGAGGAGAGGATCGCGGGTTTGGGATCCGCGGCCTTGATCGAGACCGTCACTTCCGGCTTGCCGGCCATCTCAGGCACAGGGGCAGGGGGCGGGACGGGTTTGGGGGCTTCGATTTTGGCGTTGCTGATCCAGGGATCATCCTTGTTGATCGCCGGGGTGACAGGAGCCTCCGCCTTTTTGTCTTCCGGAGCCGTCGTGATGGCTTCCGGTTTGGCCTCTGGTTTGACTTCCGGTTTGGCTTCCGGTTTGGCTTCCGGTTTGGCTTCCGGTTTGGCTTCCGGTTTGGCTTCCGGTTTGACTTCCGTCAGCTTGGGGGCGTCAACCACGGAAGGGGCTGCCAGGGGTTCAGGTTTTTTGTCCTCGGGTTTGGACGCTGCGGCCACAGGCGCAACCGCGGGCGCTTCCTCTTTTTTCTCCGGGAGTTTGGCAGCCTCCACCACCGGCTTGTCCGCTTCAGGCTTGGCCACGGCCGACACGGGAGCCGTTTCGTCCTTGGTGATTTTGAGCTCCACCTTGGGAGGCTCGATCACCAGGGGCTTGGGAGCCTCGGATTTGGGAGCCGCGTCCACCGAAATTCTGACGGACGGCGCGGGCATGGGGGCAGGCTTCACCTCGGTCACAGTTTTTTTCTCATCCGGTTTGGGGGCCGCTGGATTGGCCTTCAATTTATCGTTGATCTGACGTTGAAGAACCGCATCCAGATGGTTGGCAACCGCATTGCCCTCTGGATCGGAACGTTCTTCCGCAGCGCCCGGTTTTCCACCCATGGTCTGCGCTTTCAAATCCTTCTTCCCGCCTCCCGGTCCATCTTTGATCTTTTCCATCGGACTTTTCTCCTGTCAGCCGTTATTCACTGGCAAAAATAGGCATCTATCGCTGTTACTGTAATGTCACGAACATTCGTTTGCCATCCCGCTCGACATCCAGAAGGATGGTCTTGGCGGTTGCTGCGGATTTGATGGCTTTATCCAATTCGGCATTGGAAGTGACCGGAAGCGAGTTGATGGCCACAATGATATCGTTGGCGCGGATACCCGCTTTATCGGCCTGCAACCCGGGATCGGTTTCCTGAACCATGGCCCCCTGTTTGTTTTTGAGGGCCGGATTCTTGGTGATCATGCTGGGCTGGATGGGTTGCAGCTCCATGCCAAACCATTCAAACTCGGTTGGGGCCGGAGGCGTGGTTTTGGCCGGTTTCCCACCCGGGGCCGGGGTCATGGTTGCCATATTGGGGGCGGTGACCATGGGTTGAACCACCGTGTTGACCGGCGGTGGGGTCATGGTAATCCCCACTTCCATGCGTTTTTGCTTGCGCACCATGGAGAGCCGCGCCTTGTCACCCACGGCAAGGCTGTTCAAACGTTGTTGCAGCTCTTCCGGATTGCGCACCCAACGTCCGTTGACCTTGAAAATGATGTCACCCGCCAGCAAGCCTCCCGTTTCCGCCATGGAACCGGGCTGAACGCTTTGAATGAACACACCAGCCGAATAGGGGGGTTGAAACCGTTTGACGATCACACTGTCCAGCGGTTTGAAGTCCGCGCCACTGATCAGCGGGATGGTGGTGGTCGGCGTGGCCACGGCTTGTGGGGTCGCCGGAGTCATGGTTTGCGGTGTCGCCGGGGCCATGGTCTGGGCCGAAGCGGCGGGAAGCGCCACGTTGATGCCATTGGCCCCACCCGGCGTGGCGGCGGGATTGGCGATGGTTTGATTGACCAGTTGTCCGCTACGCAGGATCACATGGCAGTTTTCGCACTGGCCACGGTCTCCGTGGGGCGCCACGGCATTGGCGGGAATGGGGGGGGGACCGGTGCGGGTGGTGGCGGCCACGGCGCGACCTTGTCCGATCCAACCGGGTTGCATCATGGCCGGGGTCACATCCGGAATGGTGATCAACTCGGAGATGAACTCACGCACACTGTTCACCGGCACCGCGAAGCCAACACCGGAGAAGGCCTGGGTCGGAGAGTAGATGGCGGTATTGATGCCCACCACATAGCCGTAACGGGAAACCAGAGGTCCGCCGGAATTGCCCTGATTGATGGCGGCATCGGTTTGAATCAGATCCTTGTGGATCGTGCCTTCGATGGTCACGGCCTTGCGGGAGCCGGAGACAATGCCTTTGCTGACGGTTTGATCCAGTCCGAAGGGACATCCCACCGTGATCACCGGATCCCCCACCTGAATCAGATCGCTGTTGCCCAGGGGAGCGGGTTGCAACGGCATGGGTACATTGATTTTCAGCAGCACCAGATCCCGGGCCGGATCCAGACGTACCACGTCGGCGGGATAACGTTGCATCCCCTGGGCACCGAAAACGGTCACGAAGACGTTCTGGGAATTTTCCACCACGTGAAAATTGCTGACGATATAGCCATCCGCCGAGACAATCACCCCGGAGCCGATGCTTTCCATGGCCACACCGGAGAAGGGGCTGGCGAATTTCAAGCCATCGGGCGCGGCCGGATTGGGTTGCGGAAGCGCATTCGGTTGTTGTGGTCCCATCGCCTGTTGTGTGGCGGGTGTCATGGCCACCGGAGAGGCGGGGCTGCGGTTCTGGGTGCTGACATTGACCACGCTGGGTAAAATCGAACGCACCACCGTGGGGAAGGATTCCGGATCCGTCGGAGAACCCGTGCCCATGGTTCCCTGGGACTTTTGCTGCGGCCACAAGAAGCCGGCGTTTTGGCCATCCAGCATGGGCTGGGGGGCTTGCATGGCGGGTTGAACGGCTTGCAGGCCGGGTGGGGCCATTTGCACAGGAGTTCCCGGCAATTCGGCGATTGCCTGAATCCCACGCTGACCGATGTCCCGGGTGGTGGCCAGAGCCTTTTCGGAATCGATACCGATCTCGTCCAGAAAATAATTCAAATACCAGTAACTTCCCATCAGGCCAAAAACAGCCAGGGCACCAATAATATAAAGGTATTTTCTGTATTGCAGACCGCATTCGACGCTTTTGTTGGGAAACATTGCGTTTTACTCGTCCGATTGTGAAGAAGGTTCCGTCAATTCCGCATCCAGAGGTTGTGCGGATTGGCCATTGCGAATTTTGGAGACCCCGGCCCCCAATGCCACCAGTCCCAGCACCACCAGCAGCAAAGGCACCAGTCCACGCAGCATTTCCACGATGGACCACCACCAAGTGGCAACACCCCACAAACCAAGCGCCATTGAGATCAATCCGAACACGATTCTGGGCATGACCAACCAATCCTTCCTAAGTTGACTAAATGGACGACAAGTTAAACTCTTCCACCGGTTTGCGTTGGCCTTTCACGGTGTTCATGACCATCAGCGAGTATCCGAACAGCAAGATGTTCACGATGCCCGTGAAGATAAAAGGCGTTGTCGGGCCAAGCCAGTCGAAAAGAATGCCACCGACTTGCAGAAAGAAAATCACTCCAAAGCATCCGACGGTGTTGAACACCCCCAGAACCGAGCCTCGGATCTCTTCCGGAGCCAGATCCAGGGCCAGGGTTTGCGGGACCAGGATGCATCCGGCCTGTCCGACGCCGATCACGATGATCGGCAGCACGATCCACCAGGAAAAGGGGTTGAAGATCAGTCCCATGGAGGCGAATCCGACGCCGGAGAGCAGCAGGCCGATGGCCACGGCCGGAATGCGACCCAATCGTTTGGTGACCCGACCCCAAATGGGGATCGAGATCAGCACCACCAACCCCAGCAATCCAATCACCAGTCCGGCGCGGGAAGCGGCTTGCGCATGGCTGGTTTTTTCCATCAGGTCGGCAAAATAGATAAACCAAGTCATCAAAAACAGTCCGACAATCACCATGTCGTTGCGGGAGGTGAAGGCGGACATGAAACTGAGCCGCAACCCTTGCTCTTTTTTGACCAGTTGCCAGACTTCCCGAAATGGAAAGCTTTGGTCCACTATTTTGGGTTGAGCTGTTTCCACCAGCAACCGTTTGGCGAGCCAAGCGCCGGTGAGGGCGAAAATCGCCGCCAGCCACATGGTCATGGTCACGCCGATCTGTTCGGGCAGTTGCATGAACACCGCATAGACCAGGGTAACACCAAACGCCATCATGAAGCCAACATTGGCCAGCAGCAGAGGCCGATCTTCCTGTCTGGTGTAGTCACCGGTGAGGGTGGCCACCTGCGGCCAGATCAAGGTGCCCCCCAAAGACATCAAGACCCGCACCACATAAAAGATCACCAGGGCGTTGAAGCCCAACAGGGCGCCGATTTCCTTGTCGAAGGGGGCGAGCATGGCGGTCACCCCGGCCAACAAAAAACCGTAGACGATCAGGGGAACCCGTCCGATCCGGTCCGAAATGTACCCCAGATAACCCACGAAAAACAGATCCACCAACTCGGTGATCACCTGGATGTTGGCATTGACGAATCCGGCATTTTCCCGGGCCAAACCCAGCACCTGACTCAAATACAGCGGCTGCAACGCCAACACCAGAGTCAAAAAGATCATGACAATGGCGACCACCAGATACAGGGCGTTATGGTGATGTCCCTGGAGTTCGATGGCGCGGGTATCTTCCGCGTCTCCGGCATCCTTTTCGGTGGCTGAATCAGTGGGCACGATGACCGTCTCCCACAGGTTCGGCGCGAAGATAGGTGGCCAGGGTGGCGATAAACGGTATTTTCCAGCATTGGTTCAATGCGACCGACAGCAGACCGAACGCGCTCAAAAACAGCACCATCACGGTTGACGTGCTGAACAGATACGGTCCCAGTCCCGGAATGTGCATCGCGAAAAAGGACAGAACCGACCAGATCCACAAGACCAATCCCTGACGGGCATGGAAATCGACATAACGATCATTTTGGTTGAGCAGTACGGGCACCAGACAGAGAATACCCATATAGCTCAAGGCAGCCATCATTCTGATTTTCATGGGCGCAGTTTCGTCAGATCAGAATGTTGTGACACCCCGCATCCGGAAACCTCTTGCGAGATTCTCGGATGCGGGGACCTTTAGTCAGTTTTCCGGAACGTCTTCATGAAGCGCGGTTCGGAATTCAGCTGAGGGCGTCTTCCAGTTCGCCGTCTTCTTGAGAGCGTTTCATGTAGCTGTAGATGCCCACACCCACAGCGGCCACGGCGCCCACCAGCAGAATCGGTCCCCAGGCGCCCAGGCCAAGACCCAGACCCAGGCTGGTTCCGGATCCGGTCCAGATGGTGCCACCACCGGTGGCGATGCCCTTGGCACCCACAGCGGCTTTGGCGCCACCGGTCAGCGTGGCGGAACCGGTGATCGCCGATCCACCGGCCATGGTGTTGGCACCACTGGCAATGGCTCCGGTTCCCACCGTGGATCCCGTCGCGACAACCGCTCCGGTACCACCGGCGACGCTGCCGCCTTTGCACAGGGCCGCTCCACCTTTGCCCGCACCGGCGCCTATACCCATGCCTTTGCCAGCGCCCATGCCTTTGCCGGCCATGGATGCGCCCTTGCCCGCTTTGGCGCCATTGCATACCACGGCGCCCTTGCCGGCACCGGTGGCTCCTTTGGCTGCGGTGCCTTCCATTTCAAAGCCCATCTGCTGCATGACCACGCCGCCGCCAGCGGCGCTCTTGGCCGCCACGCCGCCGATGCCGGGATGCAACACCAACCATTTGCCAGCCGCCGCCGTACCGATGGGGCTTTGGCCCACGGTCACGGTTTTGCCAACCAGGGCGGAAAGCTGACCGGCCTGCCGCGCCCCTTCGAGCTTGAGGGCCACCATGCCATTTCCGGCGCCATTCCCGGCGAGGGGATGCAGGAAAATCCAGTTGGCCATGCCATCACCCGTCGCCACGGTGCTGCCCACCGTAAACGACTGGCCGGCCAGCATGGGCACTTGGGCTGCCTGAGCGGCCCCGCTCAACTTGAACATCAGTGTTTCCCCTGCCATTGCATCTCTCCTACTCGTTATATGTTAACAGCCAGTCGCAGAATCAAATCTTGCTTATGCGCCAATGACCAGTTTGAATGAACGACAGTTCAGGTTGACAGATCAACTTTGGATCGGACAATCTTGTTCTTGTTCTTGTTCTTGTTCTTGTTCTTGTTCTTGTTCTTGTTCTTGTTCTTGTTCTTGTTCTTGTTTTTGTTC